>JBLHOX010000007.1:0-21813 GCA_047623725.1 Dokdonia sp.
TTCAGCACAAGCAGCTGCGTTTCAGCCCACATTCTTACAACGTGCAGTAGATTTACACGCAGCTTTTGGTGTCCAATATGAAACCAATATTTTAGGACTAGACGCTCCTACACTTACTACGATTCTCACATCAGATGTATTACAAGTAGCACCAAACAATCCTACATCTTATTTTGATGGAACAAATGTGCTAACAGGTCGTACACTCACAGATGATGTGATAGACATCTCTTTGATTCTCTTTTTCGGAGGTCAAAACGGAGATCGTTTTAATGGACAAGATCTAGATGGTGACGGTACTCCTGATCTACCTATTCTAGTAACCGATGGCGTGAGTGCCGCAGGAGAAACACCTTCTAACTCATTTCCTTATCTAGAAGCACCTCATAATTAATAGCCTTTTAAAAAAGGAGTTTGTTCTAAAAGCAAACTCCTTTTTAAACAAAATCTAAGCGTACAAAACAATCTCAAAAACAGCTCAAAATGAAACCAATATTTTTAATAACATGTATTTGTTTTCTCTTTGCGTGTCAAGAAAAACAAATTACAGACTCAGAAGATTATAATACCTATTTAGAATATCAAGACACCTCAAACAAAGACTTAACGACACAACATCTTGCATTCTGGAATACGAGAATCAAGCAAGATAGCATCCAGATCATCGCCTTAGGAAAAAGTGCACAACAATACACGGCCTTATTTGAAACTACAGGTACGATCGAATCGCTTAAAAAAGCAGAAACAGCTTTACAAAAAGCAGCAAACAACGCACACATTGGCAAAGATGTGTATTTAAGAACACTTGCAAAAAACCTGATCTCTCAACATAAATTCAAAGACGCTTTACACGCTTTAGCGAAAGCTGAAAAATTCCTTCCAAATAAAAGAGCCACACAACTCATGCAATTTGATGTTGCTATGGAGTTAGGTGCTTATAGCAAAGCACAATCCTATCTAAAAACACTTACCGATTTCTCTGATTTTAATTACCTCATACGTCTCGCTAAGTGGAAAGATTATAAAGGCGATCTCGATGCGACCATTCACAATATGGAACGTGCCAAAATCATTGCCGAATACAGTAATAATGAAGCCCTACAATTATGGACATACACCAATCTTGCCGATTACTATGGGCATGCGGGACGTATCAAAGATGCTTACAAACACTATTTAAAATCCCTCACTATAGATCCTAGTAACGCTTACGCGAAAAAAGGAATTGCCTGGATCACGTATTCCCATGAAAAGAACCCAACGGAAGCCTTACGTATCTTAGATGCTGTCCAAAAACAACATCAAAGCCCTGACTACTTCTTACTAAAAGCCGAAATAGCCGAATACCAAAACGACCCTACTGCAAAGCATGAACATATCAATGCGTATTTTGAAGCTATTCAAAATCCTGCGTATGGAGCTATGTATAATACGCACACCGCAGAAATTCTTCTCAGTGAAAAAGAAGAATATGATACAGCACTAAAGATTGCACAAAAAGAAGTGGAGAACAGACCTACGCCACAGTCGTATGATTTACTAGCGTATGTGTACCAACAAAAAGGAGATTACAAGAAAGCATTAGATATCGCTGAAACCTATGTTGCAAACAAAACTTATGAACCTGTAGCACAATATCACCTCGCTGAAATTTACAAGTCCAACGGACTCTATGATCGTGTGACAGCCATTAAAAAAGAACTACTAGACGCTAGTTATGAATTAGGACCTGTGACTACACACGCAATTAAAAACTTATAATACCAAATGGATTTTAAAATGAGCCTACATACTTTGAATTATATAGTGCTTAGATGAATAAGAAAATTCAAGCATAGTCTTAACTACGGTTTCATTTTATTGTGAAATATAAGTGCTATAGAAACTAAGTATAAGGCTTGTTTTAATATTTATTTGGTATATCCCTATGAAAAAGGAAAAGCCATATTGCTAAAGTTTGTTTTTGATTTTGTTTAGTTAGACCCCCTATTCTTGTTGGTTACTTGAATAGGGCGTTTTATTTCATAAAATAGTATGTTATAATACTCTTACTGGTCTCTTTCTTGGTGTCAATGTATTGCTTGAATAAAATTCATTCAAAACGACCCTATTATTAATTATTTGCCCAGTTATTTTTACCTGATCTGACCCAAACTTCTTAACACTACTCACAGAAAAACTTCCTTCTTTATTTAGTTTCCCAGCATAAACAAGTAAACCGTCAGTCCTGAAACCTAATATACGTTTATCGTAAATATTTGTTGCATCAAGGAAGAGTAACACCTTCGTGTAATATGTAGTATCCTGAGTAGACTTAGCTTGTAAGACTCCTATTAATTTAGAATAGGATCTCTTTCTAGAAGATAACTCTTCATTAATCAAAATGGTGTACTCTTTAGAAGCACATTCATAACATATACATTCTTTTGAATATTTCATTCCATACACCTCCGATTGAACTTTAATACCAGCCTTTTGATGTTCAAATTTGATTCTCTGTTTCTTCCCGTATTTAGTTTGAGGAATAGCTTCAGAATCAATTTTTAATCTATTAGGAAGTTGATATTTACTAGTGATTAGTAATTTACTCAACACCAATGTCCTATCCATAGGAGATTGGTGTTGTAACTTCGTCAATAAAGACAATGACTTTTTTGTTCCAAATTTACCTAGACCTTTGATCAGTTTATTTTTAAGATCTTTTGGCTGATCATTACCCTTTAGTAATTTAAAATATATTCGTTCTGCTTTATCATCATAAATTGTATTAAGACAACTAACGCATAAAGTCCGTATGTATGTTGTCTCTTTTGGATCTAGAACGATCTTGTATAATTCTTCTCTCACCATATCGGGTACAATAGTAGAAAGAATTAAGATATTTTTTTTAAAATTAATTTTAGGATCCCTAGACCTTAATGCATTAAAAAGCATTTTAATATCTGCTTTCGTAAGCTTTTGAAGTTTCTCTTTTGTGAGCTTATGCTTATAGTCAAAAATATTCTGAATATAATCTTTCATAATGTACGTTTATTTATATGGAACTTTACATAGTATTATCGCATCCGTCTTTTACAAAACAATGTGATTTCATAATATTTCCTTGCGAATTCATAATAGCTGTGTTACTATTAGAACTACCATTTCCTCCTATAAAATTATTAGGGTCTGCTATATGATTTAATCCAAGATAATGACCCATTTCATGAGCAAATCCATTTGCCGCATAATTATCATCTCCAGAATACAACTCAACAACAGAACCTGTAAATCCTTTACTATCTTTATCACAACTCCCATTAACGGCAGACCAACCATCTGTATCTGTCATTAATCGTACAACAAAAAGGTCTAATCCATCATTAGGAACCGTCCAATCTGATGTTAACTCTTCTGCTTCTCCTTCACTATCAGTTACAGATAGATCACCAGCTTCAGCTTCTGAAATCTGATACCACTCTATACGACCAATCCCAAAGTTTACATCAGAAAAAACCTCTCTTGTTACTTGTAGTGAATAACAAATTTGTCGTCTTGCGCCAGAAAAATAATTTTCAGGAGCTACCATAATGACATTTACATGATAATGTTTGTTTTCAAGAGCTTCAATTTGAGCTCTTAAAGAAATCTCTTTAGGTACTTCAGAATACCCAAATAAATCTCTCAAAACTGAGGTTCCGCTTGTTCTTCCAATGCATGAAAAAGCGCTTCTAGTAGATAACATATGTCTATTTTTTAATTATGAATCTGCTTCTAATGCAGCAACCTTACTCTCTAAGATATTTAACCTACTAGCCATACTAGTAATCAAACTATGTATATCATCACCAGCTACAATAAGCTTTTGCGGACAATTCACCTCTCCTCTAATGGTAACACCGCCAGGATAATCGTTTGCCCAATTTAATGTCAATCCGTCATCATAATCGTGTACCATAGCTCTTCTATTACCTCCTGTAGTACTCCTACGGCTAGCGTTATCAAGGTGTACATCATGATGATGTATTCTAAGATGAGACCCTGAAAGTTTTGAAACTTTTACATCTCCATTTAATGAAATTCCTCCAGGATAGTCATTTGCCCAATTGAGTGTTAACCCATCCGTATAGTCATGTACAATCGCTCTTCTATGAGGAGAACTATTTGCCCTTCTTGGAGTGTAATCCATTTTTAAATCTGCACCCGTAATTTTAAGACCAAAAGTCTCAACGACTACCTCATTATTGGTTGTAAATTTAATATCGCTCATGCCTATTATTTTTGAATTAAATAAAATCTTAAATATTTGACTCAAAGATAAATAGCACCCGTAAAATACTAGGTGACATATCCCCTATTTTCATAGAGGTTTTCACCCCTTTTTAAAAGGGTATTTTTGAAGAATTATTGATCAAGGCTCCACAACTCCAAGTACATAGAGTTGTTCTAAGGTAGGAGAAGCACTACCGCCTTCTGGTTCTAAGGTGATTCCAAAGGCTTCAGATGCATTTGGGTTTTCTATTTCAAAAAGTTGTGAGCCTTCGGTATCATATTGATCCAATACTGCCATACTGGTAGGCGTAAGAGGATCTAAGGTCAGTGACCATAACTGATATACTTTACCTTTAGGAGGTATTGGTAACCCACGTACATCGACATAGGCTTTCTCTGTTTCTTTATCCCAATATATAGATGCATACGCTTCTGGAGCAATTGCCTGCGCTCCTAGTGGTACCGCAATGACATCTTTATCACGCAATACATCGAGTAAGGCTTCTGTTTTTTGCAAGCCTTCTTCGGCCATGAGTGTTTTGCCTTCTTGAAGAATTTGTTCGCGTTCTATTGTCGTGATTTTTTCTTCTAGTTTTTGGTTTTCAGCAAATTGATACCCTATGGCTACCAATAACAATACAGCTGCTGCCCATCCTAAATAGGTTGCTGTTGGTATACGCTTTCGCGAAAGCGGAATAACCCCATCCTCATCTTTTGATTGAATGTTAGCACGAACGGTTTCAAAATTAGAAGGTGTATATGGAGCTGCTGCGCTCGTTAATTGTTGCAAGGCAGCCTCTATTTTTTCTACCTCTGCTTTGAGTTCAGGATGTAATGCGACCAAACGAGATACCTCAACGCTCTCTGCTTCAGAAAGTGTCCCGTAAACATAGAGTTCTAAAACTCCCGAATCGATATATGCTTGAAGATCTATCACGTTACTCCTAATATGTCTCTTAATTTATGAATGCAAATCCTATTTCGTGTTTTTACAGTTCCCAACGGAATGTCTAATTCCTCAGCGGTTTCTTTTTGTGTATACCCTTTAAAAAAGAGCAGATGTATCACCTTTTTACAAATAGGTTCTAGCACTTCTATATACTTTTTTATACCGATGGCATCTACCTTTGAAGAAAAATCATTTTTATCTTCGAGAATATCTACGAAAAAAGCAGCATTCTGGTTTTGCTTGTTATTCTTAAATGCCTTAGAACGTGTTTTGTCAATCGCTGCATTACGGGCTATATTCAGTAACCACGTAAAAAATCGTCCTTTTTGAGGGCTATAAGAACTTGCATTGTTCCATGCTTTTACAAATACATCTTGTAATACCTCTTCAGATAATTCTTGATCATGCAATATACTATGTATAACTCCCAAGATATTCTCACTATAGCGTGCATAGAGTTCTGCAAAAGCACTCTCGTCCTTTTGTTGAAATCTCGCTATAAGTTGATCTGGTTGCATGTGCCTTTTACAGGGGACTAAAATACAGTTTTCCTATCAAAAAAAATAACGCAAAAATTCTATATGTTACTTTTTAAAATGTCTGTTCAAAAGACAACAGAAAGAATTTCTTAAAGGTCTTTTCTGCCCAAAGACGCTCTTCTTCTGGAAGCGGATTATGATCTAATAAAAGTGCTAACATAGCATACTTTTCGGTTTCATATTTTCTGGAGAAAGATGCTATTTGATTATTATTAATATGCACCATGATGAGGCTTGGCATTTTTATAAATTGCTCAGGAAGCTCTGTAAAGCTATTGTATCCCGCATGTAGCACTCGTAACCCCTTCATTCTTTCCATTTCTTGGGGCAAGTACGTCAATGCATTGTTATCTATATAAAAATAAGTGATCTGATCTATAGCCCCTATTGTCTTAGGTAGTTGCGTTAAGTGATTATGATCTAACCATAAAGAATATAAGTTGGGCATCGCTCCCAAGTAGGTATAGCTATTCTCATCATGCAATTTATTGTAAGATAGGTTTAGATCTTTCAGCGTTTTTAAATGCGTAATTGTTTCTGGCAACTCCGTGAGTTGATTCCCTTTTAAATTCAAAAATTCTAAAGGGAGTTCTTTAATAACTGTAATTGTTTTTTCTATATCAAGATCCGGATTATAGGCTAGGGATACTTGCTTTAAATTTTTATAGTCACGTACTACTTCAGGTATTTTTTTAAGTTGTAGACTATCTAATACGAGTATCTCTAATTTTTCAGGATGTGGCAGTGATGCTAGAATCTCAGGAATATCTAGTTGTGTATTGCCAGATAGATTAAGCATACGTAATGTCTGTAATTTCTCAAAAGAAACAGGGAGTTCTTTCAGGTTTTGATAGCTCACATCTAAGCGTCGCGTCTTTCCATCTACATCCAACGTTCTAACCGTCTCTCCATAAAAAGTGGTGTACGTACTACAACTAGAGAGTAGTATGAATATAATACCTGCAATAAAAATATTTCTAATCATACGTCCCTCCTAGTCTATATATTGTACTTCCTGCTATTTCAAAAAACAGTGTATCCTTCTCTTCTACTTTCCAAGGAAAACGAGGATTTAAACCAAAACCATCATGCAATGTATTTTGAATGTATGCGCCGATCCATTGGCTATTGACACCTAGCTTGGTATGTAGTTCATAGTTTTCATCTTGATACGTTCCAAATGCATAAAGATTTGCATAAAACAGTTCTTTAAAAGGCGGTAACGTAAACCAGACATTTTTCCGGCCGTCATCTGAGTTTATCGAATTTCTAGGAGGTCTTGAGTAATCAGGTTGTGGTGTAAATAATGCGACTCCTACTCCTGCTTGGTATATCCTATAGTCATTTTGTATATGAGTGACGCCAACAGTAAGTGAACCAGTAGTGGCATAATCGGTACGTTCTCCGTTAAAAATAGTGCCGAATTTAAAGTCATTTGAAAATACAGCATGCACACTATGATCTGAATTACTAAAACGCATGATGAACTGTCCTCTTCGGATACCGTAACTCTTTAAGTCTTTGGGTAAATAATCTTTCCCAAAACCAAACCCTAAACCATTAAAGCTACCTTTTTTACGAGGGTCAAAAATAATAGCGGTATTCATTTCTGAAACTGCCGATCCTAAAAGATTGGTGTTTTTACCTATACCTGCCAACGCAAAAACCTCATAAGAATAGGCTATTCCTGATCTTTTTTTGGTGTGCCTTTTAAGAAACTGGTACGAAGCAAAAGACACACCACTCTCTATAGATGCATCTCCATAATTAACAACACCAAAACCAAATGCTCCTATCTTGAGCCATTGGTTTTGGTTACCCAACGTAATTTCAGCTTTGAGTAACATACCACCATCAACCTTTAAACGCTGACTATAAAGCGTACTACTCCATAAAAAAAATCCTAAAATTATGTATTTATAGATGATCAATTCGAGAAGACGGGTTATGTTTAATACCTAGCCAAGGTACTATTAAAATTAGAATACTAGTAGCCTATTTTCTCAAGTCCTTACACTAACTTTAATAAATATTTAGAGTTTGTATATCACTTTTTACTGTACTTTTAAAAACACTAACGATATCCTTTCATGAAACGTACGGTTATAGGCATTATACTATTAGTTATTGTACTATGCATTTTTGCTGCTTCTTCCTTTACAACAACCGCAAAAGATACCGCAACGCATGAAGCTATAGCAATTGAACAAACGGAAGTCGTCTCACTGCCTACCCGACGCCAACTACGACGCAGTTTTTTTAATAAAAGAGAGATTCTTGTCATTTTTGGAGCCACAGACCCTACGCTTAGTAAAAAATACAAAACACTATTAGACACCATCAACCAACTTCCTCAAAACGGAAGACGCAGAAATGCGACCATACGTTATAAATCAGTTGCTGAAATTACAAAAGCAGATATCCAGGATCATATTCTATTTTTAATAGGAACACCTCAAGAACATGCATTATTAAAACGATTTACAGCATCAATGCCTATTGAAGTTACAAATCAAGGAATTAGATTACCATCAAAAACATACAATACGGCATCTGATGTGCTGTCTGTTTCTTTTTATCCTAATCCAGAAAACAATACACTTCCATTTAGTTTTTTTACGGGGAATGATGCTAACACACTCTTCGAATTCTTTGAACGTAGAATACATCAATCTGGCGCTTCATTTTTCTGGCAAACGATGGATTATGAATTCTATCGCGATACGAATAGAATGATATTAGGAAATTTTAATGATCAATGGGAGTTGGACACAACCACTCATTTTGATTACTCTGAAGGAAATAATAGCATTGCGCAATCAGAACATTATACGATTATCACGCATCAAAAAGAACTATCACAAGAAAATGCAACGCTGTTAATTTCTGATTTGGAAAACACCTATCAGAACATCATTGATTTTACTGGAAGCACAAGCGCCGTCCCTAAAATAGGTTACCATATTTATAATACCGCAGAAGACAAAGGCCTGATGCTAGGCAATACCCAACAAGCGCATATTGACATCAATGATACTACAGTACACACCATTATCAATGAGAAGTATCAAGACAATTTTATAGAAAAAGAAAATGCGCTCATGGTGCATCATACGTTAGGTGATTCAAAATCTAACGCATTTTCAAAAGGACTTGCGGTGTATTTTACAGATCAATGGCAACGAGAAGGATACACGTATTGGTCTGCGCGACTTTTTGAATCTGGTAATACCCTTAGCGTGAAAGAACTTTTTGACAATGAGTTGATCGAAAAAGAATCTCCTTTGCTTACAGAATGTATGACAGCTTCCTTCGTGGCATTTTTACTAGATCACTGGGGGAAAGAGGTATTCTTACAACGATTCAGTAATTGGGCTCCTTCTGGAAAAGATGTAAAATCATTAGAACCAAAATGGCAACGCTACCTTGCAAAAGAAGCTTCAAAACACCCTAAAAAGAAACGCGTAAAACCTGCTATAAACTATTTAAAAGGATTCAATTTTGCGCATGAAGGATACAGTATTTATAATGGGTATCTATCAAAAAAAGCAACCGAAGCTATCGTAAAACAACGTAATATGGGGAGCAATGCGATGGCAATTATTCCGTATAGTTATATACGTATGGGAAGTGCTCCTACCTATCTTTCTATAGGAAGTAGAGCTGGGTCAGAAAATGATCAAGGGGTTGTACATGCTGCTTTTGAAGCAAAACAACTAGGCATGCAATCGCTTTTAAAACCGCAAGTATTTTTTGGTAATAGTTGGCCTGGTGCGCTTGAATATGAAACCCAAGAAGATTGGGACGCATTCTTTGACTATTACTATAGATGGATACGTCATTATGCCTTCCTTGCAGAAATACACCAAATAGATGCGTTATGTATGGGTGTTGAGTTTGCAAAGGCCACCTTAAGTCACGGAGAACAATGGAAACACATGTTTCAAAAAGCACGAGGTTTATACCAAGGTAATATGACCTATGCTGCCAATTGGGGAGAAGAATTTGAAACTGTTGATTTTTGGAATGAACTTGATTTTATAGGTATCAATTCTTATTATCCTTTAAGTAAAAATGACACGCCAACAGACGACGAATTAAAAGTTAGTTTTGAAGAAGTAAAAACCAAAATAAAAACGGTCTATCAGAAATACCAAAAACCTATTGTATTTACAGAAATAGGGTTTAGAAGTATTGAAGCACCTTGGAAAAATCCGCATGCAGATGGAGATACGCCTTTTAATGAAGAGCATCAGCAGCGATGTTATGAAGTCATTTTTGAAGGCATTCAGAATGAACCTTGGTGTGCAGGAATCTTATGGTGGAAATTCCCTAGTTATCTAGAATATCGAGGTAGAGAAAACACGGCTTTCACGCCCAATAATAAAGCGACAGAAGCGACCGTTAGAAAATGGTTTGGAGAATAATCTACTACTATTCTTTCTGAGTACGCTTTCGCGAAAGCGTACAAAACAAGTAACCATATGTTGTTTACACCCTATAAAATAAAAAAGTGAACCTATACGTTCGCTTTTTCATTGTTGCTAATTCTATACTACTAAACTGGATCTCCAGGAGCTGAACATATACATCCAATGCACGTCTGTGTATAATGACAATCTGCATCAGAATGACAAAAACTTCTAGGAATCCATCCTCCTTCTATTAGTTTTTGCGCGGCATTGTCTAATTCTTGAGCCCCTTGTAATTTCAAAATTGATTTTAACATAATTGTCGTTTTATGAGATTAGCAATACTTAAATTTAGTCAAAAAATACTGAATATCAACAAGTTACTGTTTTTCCATATTAATTTTACGCAAATACTGTAATTTTAAATCTTATCGGAAGTTTATTTTACAAGAACACCATAAGTATTGATTTTGAATACGCTTTCGCGAAAGCGTAAAATACCATGAATTTGTTTTGACAAAATTGTTACGTACCATTTGAATAAAACGACACAGACTAGCATTATTTTTTAAGTATATTAATAGATTTGATAAAAGCTAAATCTCAAAAAAAATGCAATAGAATTATCATCTACAGAAAATTCTAAAATTATGTCATTAGTAAAGTAAACTCATTTTGATGGTGTTATATGTAACGCTATGGTAAAACATCTAAAAAGAACTCAATAGAAACCCCTTTTTATATTAAATCATTTCTATTTACTTATAATTACAACTTCTGATTATAACGTTTGCGTAAAAATTAAACAAATTACCCATACATAACCACAACATTGCATTTATTTCAACTTCAAAAAAAAAATTTTTTTTTACAAAAACATTAAAAATTAACTAATTCTAATAGGATGATAGCAACTTCAAAATGCTTTTAACATTAATAGAACTAGGGCTTTAAAAAAATATGTGTTATAAAATTTACATGTTTTCGAAAATAAACTCTTTTTTAAAAAAAAATAAAACCTGTACTGGTGTGTTTTTTTATTACTATTAAGTTTATAGACATTATTATTCTTTGTTATTTAATACTTTGATTATTTAAACTTTGGATTTTATAATAAAAAAGTGCATAACTTTAATTTTATAGCGATTATCACATTAGTAGCTTCTTTTATATTAGTTACTATTCTGATCCCTAAAATTAGATGGATTGCAAAGGTGCGAGATTTAATAGATCACCCAGATAATAGAAGTTCTCACAAAGATTCAACACCCACTATGGCAGGTGTTGCTTTCTTTCTAATCATATTATTTATATCCAGTATAATTAATCCGTGGGATAATAATGGGATAGGAGTAAATTTAATATCGGCTCTCGGATTAATGTTTGCCGTAGGAATAAAAGACGATTTGATGATCTCAACCCCTAGAGCAAAAATAGGAGGTGAAATATTAGCAGTTTTCTTCATCTTATTTTGTAATTGCTTAAAAGTTTCTTCTCTAGAAGGTTTTTTGGGAATTGAAAATGTTCCGAGTATTATTTCTTATGTGTTTGTTATATTAATGATATTAACCATTATTAATTCGTTCAATATGATCGATGGTATTGATGGTCTAGCATCCAGTATGGGTATTGTAATTTTTACTATTTATGCTTTCATTTTTTACACATTAGAATTACATTTCTATTTTTTACTTTGCTTATGCTTAGTTGGAATATTAGTGGGCTATCTTCGCTTTAATTTATCAAAAACAAATAAAGTCTTTATGGGAGATACAGGCTCCTTGATTATTGGGTTTTGTATTGGATTTTTATCTTTAAAATTTTTATCAACAGACGCCTATTTATTAAGAGCGCATACGTTTAATCCAGAAAATAATCTCATTATAATTGGCGCTATCTTTTTTATTCCTCTGTTTGATACCTTAAGAATCATTGGAGTTCGTTTACTAAACAAAAAAAGTCCCTTTGGCTCAGACAATAATCATATACACCATATTTTGATAAATTATGGTTTAACACATTTTAAAGCAAGTTTGTTGTTATCCTTTATAAACTTAATTATAGCTACGACATTAATTTTACTGTCTTCATACTTTAATAGCTATCAAATGCTAGGTGTTCTGATTCTTTGTTTCGCATTCTTTTTAGGAGTATTCTATAAACTTAAAACCAATATGGAGACAAAACTCAAATTGACCACTTGATACCAGCTATTCATTTCTTATTTTGATAGTTTGAGACAGTCATTCATCCTTAATTACGAATAAAATATACTATGAAATATACACCACATAGAATCTTAATGGCCGCAAGTAATCGCTTAGGGCTTACCAATCTTATTTGTAATATCTATGAGCTTGAAAGAAAGCCTAAAAAAAAGCACCCTATAGCGCAGGATAAGGTATTTGGCGTTTTTACAGATTCGTTTGGTAACAGTATAAAGTTACTTTCTGGTTTGAGAGATCGTATTAAGCCGTCATGGCGTGTGATGATAAACCCTGCATATACTGTTATAAAAGCTCCATCTAGAGATACCATGGAGCAGAAGATAAAAGACCAAACAAAAGCGTTAACCCGTATTGAAAATTTTTTACAAACACAATCTCTTTCTTTTGTTGGTAAGGAAATATTAGAAATTGGGGCCTATGATGGATCTTCTGCATATGCATTTGCATCTTTTGGGGCAAAACGTGTATTAGCAACAGATATGGCAGCTTATTATATAAACCAAACACCTGGAGGAATTGTCTCAAAGGATGAGGTTGCTAAAAAAAATATAGAACTTAATCAAACCAGAGATGCATATTCCACAGTAATAGATCAAAAAGATGCAACTAAAGTAAGTTTTGTAGAAGATGATATCACGGTATCTTCGGTAGCGTCAGAGTCCATGGATGTTATAGTAAGTTGGGAAGTTCTTGAGCATATCACAAATCCAAATGATGCGTTTAAAGAAATGGCTCGTATCCTTAAACCAGGAGGTTTTGCTTTTCATGAGTACAACCCATTCTTTTCGGTAGATGGTGGTCACAGCCTTTGTACGTTAGATTTTCCTTGGGGCCATGCACGTTTATCTGATGCCGATTTTGAAAAATATATAGAAGAATTTAGACCTAATGAAAAAGACGTGTCGCTTAGTTTCTTTAAAAATAATCTCAATAGGATGACATTATCACATCTTACCGATTCTATGAAGCAAAATGGGCTAGAACCCGTAAGTATCATTCCATGGTATTCTGAAGATGATCAAGCAGCTTTAACAAACAGTATGCTTAACCAATGTAAACAGATTCATCCTACAGTAGAACACGTTGATCTGGTTGCCCCAATCGTATGGGTACTTTGTAAAAAAAAGGAGTAGACGATGTATCTTGAAGATGTTACCTCTTATCTTGTCATAAAAAGGAATTAATTTGAAAATATATTTATCATTGATTCAATCAATATGGATATAGTATCTAACAACTAAGTATAATGAATAAGATCATTTTTTTTGAATTAAATGAGGTTCCAATTAGAGTCTTTGAATATTATATGAAGATGAGGCCAAACTCATGGTTAGCTACTAATTATTCAAGGTTTAAAAAATATGAAACAGTAACCGAAAACAAAGGACACCTTTCACCATGGAATACATGGCCAACACTACACAGAGGTGTGCCAAGCGATAAGCATTTTGTTTCAGATTTTAACCAAAATCTTACCGAGGTAGACAAAGAATTTCCGCCTTTATGGGATGTGCTTTCAAGCAATGGCATAAAAACAGGCGTTTTTGGATCACTACACTCACAAGCAGTACCAAATAAATTAGAGAATTACGACTTCTATGTTCCAGATGTGTTTGCACCAAACTATGAGTGTTTCCCTAGTGATATTGAGTTATTTCAAAAGATCAACTTAAATCTATCTAGAAAGTCTGGACGTAATGTGGATACTTCTTTGCCTTACGGCGAAATATTAAAAGGCCTTTTAAAAATTAGAACCTTTGGTTTTAAATTAGATACACTATCAAGTGTGACCAAGCAATTGGTAGAAGAAAGGGTGAACCCTTGGAAAAATGTGAGAAGAAGGACCTATCAAACGGTGTTATCATTTGATGTTTTTTATAAACTATTACATGATAAAAAACCTGATTTTGTAACCTTCTTTACCAATCATGTAGCATCAAGCATGCATAGATATTGGGCTGCTCTTTTTCCTGATGAGTATGAAAATCTAGACTATGATAGTGAATGGATAAAGACCTACAGTAATGAAATCCTTTTTACGATGGATCATACAGATAGGATGTTAAAACGATTATCAAAGTTTATAGATAAGAATCAAGACTATAAACTCGTTATCACGTCTAGCATGGGACAAGAAGCTATTGAATGTGAACCAACTGAAACACAAATTATTATTTCAGATACTATAAAATTCATGAATATGCTTGGTGTTCATGACGCAAATGAATATCAGGTGATGCCAGCGATGGTGCCACAGTTTAACTTTGTGATTAAAGAGAATCACATGAAACGGTTTGAAGATAATCTTAAAAAAATGACGATTAATGGCGAAGCTGTCCCTTATAGAAAGAAAGACGACAATTACTTCTCTATAGACCTTATCTTTTTAAATCTAAAAACGATTGAAATTAGCGTGGGTGATACTCATGTTAGTCTTGAAGATAGTGGGTTACAGAATATCACAATAGATGATAAGTCGTCTGCAACAGCATATCATATTCCAGAAGGACATTTGTTTTCTTATCATCCAAAAAATACAGTTTCAAGTTTTTCAGAGGAGCAATTACCCACCTGTGACATTCTTCCTATTCTAATGAATAATTATGGAATAAAAAGGAAGGACTACATGAACAAAACAACGTATAGTAACCTATAGAAGCACTATTTCTTTGATAAAAGTAAGCTGATATAGGAAGAAATGAATGAGCATAAATTAATAAAAAAAGGTATTTATTTTGCTTTCGCGAAAGCAGAACGAAGCCATATCAATAGGAGATATACTTCGTATAGTAGTTCATGTTATTTTGCATAAATAATTAATGAAAAATGAAATTATCATTTAAACGAATTACATCATCAGGGAGTTTTATTCCAGAAGTAGATGGATTGCGATTTATTGCCATTGCGAGTGTCGTTATCATGCACGCAAGCGTTTATATAATGATAAAAGATCAATCAAATTATGTAGATGTATTTGATTTTGAGTTATTAGGAAAAATTCTTCATCATGCCATGCTTGGGGTGCCTATATTTTTTGCCATTAGTGGTTTTATTTTGGGCTTACCATTTGCAAAATATCATCTCAATAATGGCAAGCCCATCAGCCTTAAAACCTACTTTATTAGGCGATTAACACGATTGGAACCGCCTTACATTATTGCGCTCACACTGTTGTTTTTTGGGTATGTGATTTTTTTTAAAACCATTGACTTTGATACAGGGCTAAAAAGTTATCTCTCATCGCTTATCTATTCCCATAATGTTATCTATTCTGGAGTCCATCCTTTTCCTTTATTAAACCCTAATCTTTGGAGTTTAGAAATTGAAATACAGTTCTACATTTTAGCACCCATACTAGCGTATATCTTTTCGGTAAAATCTGTTTTGGTGAGACGGGGAGCACTTATTGCTGCTGCGCTATTGTTTACTATTTACAATGTGTATTACACACTTCCGTTTTTAAGTATCGTACGGTATTTTCACTATTTTTTAGTGGGGTTTTTATTAGCAGATTTGTACGTGTCTAAATCTATAATTTTTCCTAAAACAAGGCTAGATGCACTCTTTGGGTTCTTTTTCTTTGTGTTTATTTGGGTTTTTGAAACGGAAGATTTTACGTCTCATGTGGCTAAATCTGCCTGGGAAGTCATTCAACTAGTCAGTATCTTTTTTCTATTTTACTATGTGATATTTCACAAAGCACTTACGTTTTTGTCGTATCCATTTATAACGAATATAGGAGGAATGTGCTATTCCATTTATATGTTGCACAGCCCCATTATTTACGTTTTTGGCAAATACATTATTAAGTTCAACTTCTCAAAGTATGCAGTGCTCAATTTTTCAATTTATTTAATACTATTACTATCTGTTATCCTTATTATTTCTGCTATATTCTTTCAATTGATAGAGCGCCCGTGTATGGAAAGAGATTGGCACAAAAAGCTGTTCAATAGACTTAAAAGAGTAAAAACAGATAGTCTTTAACACCAGCTCCTAAAGTTTTTAACCCAACGTATTCATCACTTTGTATCTATTTATAAATGATGTATTTACGCTTTCGCGAAAGCGTACCCTTAAGAAGATATCTTTTAGACTTTTTACGTGTCATCTAGGTTTAACCCACATTATGCATTAGAAAATCTAGGTTTAGTGATTTTCTAAGTAACTGTTAATAGCTTTGCTCCAGATAGTATACCCTTTTTCATTAAGATGCAGATTATCAGTGGTTAAACTAGCTTTAAGCCCAGTGGAATCATACATATCCTTCCCTCCTATGTCGATCATGTCTATTTGTTCTTTAAGGCAGTAATTTGTGAGCGCCCTATTTATGGAATCGATAGTGGTATTAAATTCGGGATCGTCATGTTTATACATGAGTTTTTGAAACACTGGCGTCACGTTGTTGTCCCTTAATGTGTCTGCCATTAACTTGAAATTATGTAAGGTGTTTTCAACAGAGAAAGAGTCATCGTAAATATCATTTCCACCACATAGTATGAATACGTATTTGGGTTTGAACGGTATAGATCGAGAGATTTTATCAACGAGCATTTCACTTGTATATCCTCCCCAAGCATATTTTACAACTGAATATTGATGAATCATAACGTTCCATTTTCCATAGACAGTATGAGAGTCTCCAAACATAACAATGTCTGCAGACTGGTTCCATTTAAGATATCCTTGATGAAGTTGTTCTCGGAAATTTACAAAGGAAAAGATGATGGCAAATAGCGAACTAATCACAAACAAAACCCTAAGCCTTGTCTTTTTTAATTTCATTTTTTTCTAGTAATTTATGGATATTGATTTGATGATGCCTTTAATAAAAAAATTGATTTTAGAGACTCTTTTTTAAAGATACTAATGGATTTCATTAAATGCCCTATTTTTTCAGTAAACATAGGTGTTTTTAGGGTTATGTATTGTTTTTGTATAGGTAGTTTTGCGTTTAAATCGACATTATTTGTATACTTTACACTTTATAATAACTTGAAAAATGATCACTAAAGAATACGTTCATTACTAAAAGGGGCAACCAAATGTTTGCCATTATTTACTGGCAAATAATTAGGGACATTCTTTTTGTAAATAGCTCAAATATGAATATAGAGAATGTAAGATATCAATTTGAGAATCCAGCTTTGATATTAAAATTTGGATGGTCGTAGCGTGCTACGTTTTTCGGGGAATAATTTTGTAAATTTACGATAACAAGATAATAAAATGCTTAACGACAAATCAGTATTAATTACTGGAGGAACAGGTTCTCTGGGAAAATCACTTACAGCTACTATTCTAAAGAAATGGCCAAACGTAAAACGATTGGTTATTTTTTCAAGAGATGAACAGAAGCAATTTCAAATGGCTCAAGAGTATCCTGTTTCTGAGTATCCTCAAGTGCGATTTTTTATTGGAGATGTAAGAGATCGAGAAAGGCTAGTTAGAGCTTTTGAAGGAATTGATTATGTGATTCATGCCGCTGCTATGAAACACGTTCATATAGCAGAATATAATCCTGATGAATGTGTTAAAACCAACATTGGAGGTGCTCAAAACGTTATTGACGCAGCATTTCAATGTGGCGTACAAAATGTGGTAGCACTCTCAACCGATAAGGCATGTGCACCTATCAATTTGTATGGTGCAACAAAGTTAACTTCGGATAAATTATTTGTTGCAGCAAACAATATAAGAGGAAAGCGTTCTATAAAGTTTTCAGTCGTTAGATATGGAAATGTGATGGGATCTAACGGATCTGTGATTCCGTTTTTCTTAAATAAACGATCAGAGGGAATTTTACCCATAACTGTAAAGTCTATGACTCGGTTTAATATTTCCCTACAAGGTGGTGTTGATATGGTTTTACATGCCATGAAAGCAGCATGGGGAGGTGAAATATTTATTCCAAAAATTCCATCATATAGAATTACTGATGTGGCGCAAGCAATAGGACCTAATTGTGATCATAAAGTGATCGGAATTAGACCCGGAGAAAAAATTCATGAAGAAATGATTACTTCTTCAGATGCTTTTTTTACGTACGATCTAGGTAAATATTATGTAATTATTCCGCAAACACCTATATGGAATACGAACGATTTTATTTCTAACTTTAATGCAGCGTTGGTTTCTGAGGGGTTTTCATATAACTCTGGCACAAATACAGAATGGGAAACTGTTGATTCTCTTCGGGCCTTAATTAAGGAACATGTAGATCCTAACTTTGTAGCATAGTATGAAAGCAATACCCTACGGACGACAGCACATTACTGAAGAAGATATTCAAGCTGTCGTTGAAACGCTAAAGTCTGACTATTTAACCCAAGGACCAAGAATAGCAGCGTTTGAGGAAGCTTTCGCGAAATATGTTGGCAGTAAATTTGCCGTTGCTGTTTCTAACGGTACTGCGGCTTTGCATTTATGTGCCATCGCTTTAGGAATTAAAGAAGGTGATAAAGTCATTACAACACCTATTACTTTTGCAGCCTCTGCAAATTGTGTGCGCTATTGCGGAGGTGACGTCGTATTTTCAGATATAGACCCTGAAACGTATTTATTAGATATTGATAAGGTTAGAACTTTATTAGAAAGTTCGCCAAAAGGAACATATAAAGGAATTATTCCTGTTGATTTTGCTGGTAGAGCAAATGATTTGGAAGCGTATAGAGCATTGGCAGATGAATATGATCTTTGGATTATAGAGGATGCTTGTCATGCGCCTGGAGGTTCTTTTGAGAATAGTAAAAATACCACGCAGCGTTGTGGTAATGGAAGCTATGCCGATTTGGCTATTTTTTCTTTTCATCCAGTAAAACATATCGCTTCAGGAGAAGGAGGTATGATTACGACCAATGATAAGGAACTTTACCAAAAATTACTTCAATTGCGGACACATGGTATTGTAAAAAATAATGATTTGTACACCAACTCCATTGAATTAGCAGGAGGGTCAGAAACGTATCCTGGCTGGTACATGGAAATGCAAAACTTAGGATATAATTATCGCCTTACAGATATTCAGGCTGCATTAGGATTAAGTCAACTTTCTAGAGCACATGAAGGGTTAGAACGAAGACGAGATATTGCGGCTACTTATTTTAATGCTTTTAAAGATAAACCGTTTATTAAAGGTCAATCCAAAATAATAGAGGGGCATGCCTATCATTTATATGTCATAGAAGTCGAAGATAGATTAGGCTTATATAATTATTTAAGAAGTAAAAATATTTTTGCGCAAATTCATTATATCCCTTGTCATTTAATGCCTTATTATAAGCAGTTTGGTTGGAAAGAAGGAGATTTTTGGCATGCTGAAAATTATTACAAGCAGTGCATAAGTGTACCGATGTATCCAACATTGAAAGATGAAGAACAAGCGTATGTAATCAATGAAATAAATTCATTTTATAATGATATTTGAAATACCCAAAGAGGACATATTAAAAGGATTGATTCGTCAATTGACTTCTTTTTTTAGTATCTCCGATACTGAAATTGATGAACTACACGCATTAAATGATATGGTGTTTCAGCGTTGTGAATACAACTTCTCAAAAAATGAGAATAAATATTATTCCAGAGAAGGTGAAGTCTATTTCAATCCATATCATTCTGGTCAATACACCGTTTTCTTATATTATTTTTCAAACACTATTTTTAAGAAAAAAAAGGATTGTTTACCCTTAGCAGATAAAATATATTATCTCAACAGAACAATGAATTCTTGCGATCTATTTTATGAAGTAGCATTGCCAGATATTTTTATGTTAGACCATCCGTTAGGATCCGTTATGGGAAGAGGTCAATTTGGAAACTATTTTGCCTTTAGTCAAAATTGTACTGTAGGTAATAATAACAATATATTTCCTGTCATTGGGGAGCATGTTACGATGTCTGCAAATACCATGATTTTAGGTAATTGCAAGGTTGGTAATCATGTCATTTTAGGAGCAGGAGCTTGTGTTAAAGATCAAGATGTACCTGATCATTCATTGGTGTTTGGCAGTTCGCCAAATTTGATAATTAAAAAAAGAAGTTGAACAGATGCCAAACCTATTAATTATTCCGGCTCGAGGTGGTAGCAAACGCATTCCTAAAAAGAATATCAAAGCTTTTTTAGGTAAACCCATCATAGCATACTCCATTGAAGCTGCTATTAAATCTGGTTTGTTTGATGAAATTATGGTATCTACTGATGATGAAAGCATTGCAGAAGTGGCTATAAAATATGGTGCAAAAGTTCCGTTTATGCGAAGTAAGAAAAATTCGGATGATTATGCTACCACGTTTGATGTGGTAGAGGAAGTGCTTTTGCAGTATGCATCTTCTAACAAAACATTTGATTACACGTGTTGTCTGTATGCGTGTGCTCCTTTCGCGAAAGCAAATAAACTAATAGACGCTTTTCAACTCCTTCAAAAAGAAAATTTTGATAGTGTATTACCAATTGTGCCTTTTGGGTTTCCAATTCAAAGAGCTTTTAAAATGGATGAGAATAATAAAACATCATTTTTTAATCCAGCATTTAGGGTAACCAGATCGCAAGATTTAGAACGTAGTTATCATGATACGGGGCAGTTTTACTGGATGAATACCGCAAAATGCATAGAAAAAAAAGCCATTATAACTGATAATACAGGAAGTATTGTTGTATCAGAAATGGAAGCACAAGACATAGATACTGAAGTAGATTGGAAATTAGCAGAATTAAAATATGAACTCCTACAAAGCACTACATAAACAAAAGTTTTCGATCGGTAGGTATGCTATTATACCTATTCGGTATGAGGATCGAATGGACATATTAAGATGGAGGAATGAACAGGTATATCATTTAAGGCAAGAGAAACCTTTAGTGGAAGCTGACCAAGAAAATTATTTTAAGAACGTAGTAAACACCTTATTTAATCAAGAAGAACCAAATCAATTACTGTTCTCCTATTTAGAAGATAATGTATGTATTGGTTATGGAGGTTTAGTTCACATGAATTGGATGGATAAAAATGCTGAAATTTCTTTTGTTATGGACACCAAATTAGAGAAAGAACATTTTTCAACGCATTGGAAAACATTTTTAAAATTAATTGAGCAAGTGGCATTTAATGAACTGAAGTTTCATAAAATATTCACTTTTGCTTTTGATCTTAGACCACATTTATATGCACCCATTGAAGATTCAGGTTTTGTTAAAGAAGCGACATTAAAAGATCATTATTTTTTTAATGGAGAATATAAAGATGTGATTATTCATAGTAAGTTTAACACCCTTTAGAAACTTTAATATGAAGAAAAAAGTATACATCATTACTGGAGCAAATAGGGGGTTAGGAAAGGCATTTGTAGACGCTTTAATGGAAAAACAGGACAGTTTTATCATTTCTATCTCAAGAAGTATGAGTGAGGAGCAACGAGATTATTCGCCAGAAGAC
>JBLHOX010000008.1:0-21267 GCA_047623725.1 Dokdonia sp.
CGGTTTCTGTCTGAATGTAAAAAAGAGGTTATAAAAGTGGGGCTATCTTTTTTTGAACCCGAAGTAGAAGATATATATACAAACGATACAGACATCGCTTTAAACTATGGGGTATCTGATATAAGCACCTATAAATTTTAAAATATACTTAATGAACTACCCCGAGGCAGAGCCATCGAGGTATCAAGCGGAAAAAACTTATTTTTAGTTTTATGAAAACTATCCGTTTTCAAACTTTCCTCTTTGACCCCGAGGTAGAACCTCGAGGAATTCTATAGATTAAAAAAAACCATGCCCTTTACTTCCAATTCATATTTTGATTGTTTTTTCTTTAAAACAATATGAAAAACATCGATAAAAAAATGTTTTTTATCGACAAATAGCTAATTTTTTCTGTAAAAAATCTTTAAAAAAAAAAAAACAAACTATACTACGATGTTCAATATCCCATTATTATGGAGTTAAAATCTTTTAAAAAACATTTACGTCCCTCGCTTAGACGCATGTCTAAAGAAAAAGAGAACCCTTTTGCTATAGATAATTTCTATTATGAAGAAATTTCTAATTTAACACAAGCTGGTGGTTGGAGTGTAGACTTTTTAAACAAGAAAAGTTATTTTGACAAGCAAGCTAGAAGAATACTAAAAGTTCCTGATACCTATACACCTACATTAAATCAATCTTATTTGTTTTATGCCGAAGAGCATATACAAAAAGCTACTAATTTATTTTTTGCCTGTGCACAAGGAGATCCCTTCTCTACAGAGATCAAAATGGTCACATATACAAAAGAGGTTTTCTAGGCAAAAGCACATGGAAAACCTGTAAAAAATGAAAAAGGAAAAATTATCGGCATACGGGGGGTGTTTCAAAGTATTGATGATGAAAAGAAGAAAAAGCTCCAAATAGAAGCTTCTTTAGACATTATAGAAGGACATAATAAACGACTTTATAATTTTGCGCATATTGTGTCGCATAATCTAAGATCGCATGTAAGTAACTTACAACTCACCACGGCTCTTTTTGAAACCAATAATCTAAATCAGGATCAAAAAGAACTTTTTGACAATTTCTCAAAAATTGCTACAAACCTTGACGTTACTTTAAAACATCTTAATGAAATAGTAACACTTCAAACGAAATGAACTACCCCGAGGCAGAGCCATCGAGGTATCAAGCAGAAAAAACTTATTTTTAGTTTTATGAAAACTATCCGTTTTCAAACTTTCCTCTTTGACCCCGAGGTAGAACCTCGAGGAATTCTATAGATGTAAATAAAGAAAAAGAAGTTATAAATATAGAGCTTGTATATAAAAGAGTGCTAGATTCTATTAGACAGATAAGTCTTCAAAATAGAGTGGTATACTATACAGAATTTTCTGAAGTAGAGGAGTTTCCTTATGTCTCTGCATATTTAGAAAGTATACTACACAATCTTATAACTAACGCAATTAAATACAAACATCCTGATAGAGATCCAGAAATTAATATATTTACATATCAAGAAGATAATAAAAACTATCTCGTTGTAAAAGATAATGGCTTAGGAATGGACCTTGAAAAATACGGTAGTCAGGTTTTTCAAATGTATAAGACCTTCCATAATAATGAAGATGCAACTGGATTAGGATTATTCCTTACAAAAAGCCAAATAGAAGCTTTAGGAGGTAAAATCACTGTAGAAAGTCGTGTTGGAAAAGGCTCGAAATTTACAGTACAGCTATAAAAAATAATGAACTAAATTATAAATTTCATTACCCTTGCAATGAAATACCCAATAGAGATCGCATGTATTATCGATGATGATGACATGTATGTAAACCTAATTACAAAGGTGCTCGATATCAAGAACCTTGTAAAGAATCTTCTCATATTTAAAAATGGGAAGGAAGCATTAGATTATTTTGTAAGAACATTAAAATTACTAGAAGAACGTAAAATACCTCAAATCATTCTTTTAGATTTAAATATGCCTATCATGAATGGATGGGAATTTCTTAGTTCTCTTAGTGAGTATGATTTTCCTGAATTAAAAAATGCTACATTATACATTGTAAGTTCTTCTATTAATCCTGCAGATATAGAACGATCTAAAACAATCAACCTAGTAAAAGATTTTCTAATCAAACCTGTTACTATGGATCAATTGTCAGAAATATTTATAGACAAATCCGCATAAAAAAAGTATACAAGCACGTTTCCTTTATATATTTGATACTTTAAAATCCTTAAGCTAAGGACTAATACTGGATGTAAGACTTGTAAGGCTATATAATTTCAACTAGATTTATACTGTTATTCAACCCTATAGATTGTGGCATCAAAATTGAATGTTGTAAACTCTAAAAAACAACTCATGAAACTAGTTATTTCGCCTATTATAGTTGCCATACTCATTCTTGCAGGCTGTGGAGGGCAAAAAAATTCTTTACTTGAAAAGGAAGGCACCTTAGTTTTTCAAAAAGCTACGTATTCAAAATGGGTGGCAGGTATTAAAGGTGGTGGTGCTGGATATACAATTAATTTAGTATTAGATCTAACCAATAGTGAGGTACAACTTGATAGTCTTTACTTTGAAAAATACAGTACGTCACTTGTAGGAAACGGTGCTGGTTTATATTCAGGCTTTATTGATAATGGACAAAATAGAGACGTACTCGTTCCTGTATATGGAGGAACTCCAGAAGTAAAAGAAACACCTAAAAAAGAAAATAGTCAAACCCTTTTTGAATTAACAGGAAATGAAGCGGTAGTGTCATATGTACAAAATGGAATGACTAAGTATTATAAAATGACACTTACCCTAGACACCTCTGCTCCATTACCTAGATAATACAACCTTATAGAAAATATATTTCTGTACTTACGATATTGAAATGATACAACAGCATACATTTCCAAAGCAAGAAAAGCTTAAATCAAAAAAGATTATAGATACTCTTTTTATAGAAGGGAAATCTGTAAAAGCGTTTCCTTTACGTGTTATTTATATAGAAACCCCACTACCCTATCCTCACATTACTGTACAAACAGGCGTTTCTGTCTCTAAGCGCAATCACAAGCTGGCAGTAACTCGTAATCGTATTAAACGATTAATGAGAGAAGCGTATCGTACTCACAAAAATATGCTAGACACAAAAGGCACAACATTTGCTATACTTATTATCTATACTGGGCGTGATGTCATTACTTATGAAGAGATGGAGCGCACGATGGTCAAACTCTTAAAACGATTAAACGATGCGATTACTACTACTCTTTCTTAGTTTTTTTATACTTGTTTCTTGTTCTAATAATGAATCTGATAATGCAGGCTGGGAACCAAAAAATGCTTCGGGTTCTTATGATGGTTCAACATCTTTTGGATTTACAACATCTTTTGAAGATGAAGACGGCATAGGAAATACCATTGTTGATTTAAAAACACCTCCGCCTAACCAAACTACAACTCAAAAAATCATCAAAACAGGAAATCTTCGTTTTGAAACACAAGAACTAAAAAAAACACACCAAAAAATACTAGCCGCTGTACAAAAAGCAAACGGCTATGTACAACGTGACAACACAGGTAAAAATAACAACTCTCAATACCACAACCTAACGGTAAGAGTACCTTCAGAAAACTTTGATACTGTTATCCAAGCGATTTCTGACGGAGTTGCCTATTTTGAAGAAAAGACCATTTCGCAACGCGATGTTACCGAAGAGTTTGTAGACCTCAACGCGCGTCTTAAAGCCAAACGTACTTTAGAAAAGCGTTATTTAGAACTTCTCTCTAAAGCCAAAAATGTAAAAGAAATGCTGGAGATAGAACGCGAACTCTCCAAAATACGCGAAGAAATAGAAGCCCGAGAAGGAAGATTACAATATCTACAAAGTCAAGTTTCAGAAAGCACTATTACTATTTATTTTTATAAAATAAGCTCAGAACGAGGGGTTACTGTATCTTATGGTCGCAAAGTGAGCAATGCTTTTAAAAATGGATGGAGCAATATCTCAGAATTTTTCCTTGGGTTGCTACACATCTGGCCTTTTATTATCTTAGTGGCTATTAGTATTTTTATGATTCGTCGTTGGATCAAGAAAAGAAAGAAGAAATAATACGCTTTCGCGAAAGCGTAAACAATATAAATACCTAAGTAGGGTTTTACATATACGAGGTGATTATACCCTAAACACCTTTGTCATATACAAGATAGAATGAGTCTATGAAAAAGAAAATTATTATTCCCGTTATCGCTGTTGTTGTACTCTTTACTACCGTAAGTTTTAAGAGTGACTTTTTTGAAATTGCAAAGCAGATCGAAATCTTTACAACGCTTTTTAAGGAACTCAACATGAATTATGTAGATGAGACCAATCCTGCAGATCTCATGGATGCAGCGATAGAAGGTATGCTCGACGATTTAGATCCGTATACAAAGTACTGGACAGAACAAGAAGTTGAAGATGCAAAGATTAATAGAAGTGGAGAATATTCTGGTATTGGATCTACGGTTCGTACAAAGGATAACGTGATGACGATCATAGAGCCTCGTAAAGGCTATCCTGCAGACAAAGCGGGCCTTAAAGCCGGAGATCAGATTATAAAAATTGGAGATATATCTGTTACAGGTTTTGAAGGAGATGCGGGAGATTTATTAAAAGGATCACCAGGAAGTGAGGTTAATGTAACGTATGTACGACAAGGTAAAATGGCGCAAACAACCATAAAAAGAGCTGAGGTAGAAGTAGATGCTGTTCCTTTTTACAAACTTATTAATGGTAATACAGGATATATTGTCTTAACTAAATTTAATAAAAAAGCTTCTGCACAAGTAAAAGAAGCGCTGATTAGTCTTAAAAATGATGGTGCAGAAAAAATTATTCTAGATCTTAGAGGAAACGGTGGTGGACTCTTAGTAGAAGCGATACGTATTTGTAATTTATTTTTACCTAGAGGAGAAGTCATTACGACGACTAAATCTGTTGTAAAAAAATACAACAAGACTTATAAAACAAAAGAAGATCCTATAGATACAGAGATTCCGTTAGCTATATTAATTAACGGAGGTAGTGCCTCTGCAAGTGAGATTGTCACCGGAGGATTACAGGATTATGATCGTGCTGTGGTAATCGGTGCTCGTAGTTTTGGAAAAGGACTTGTACAGCGTCCTAAGCCACTTACATACGGTACACAACTCAAGGTAACCATCTCTCGTTATTTTACACCTAGCGGTCGTTGTATACAAGCGCTAGATTATTGGAATCGAGATGAAAAAGGAAATGCAGTTCGTACAGAATCTCAAAATTATAAAGAATTTAAAACAAGAAATGGTCGTAAAGTATTTGACGGAGGCGGTGTTTTTCCAGATATAGAAGTTGCTTCTGCAAAGATGAGTCCCATCACAAAGGCGCTGAGTAAAGACAACGCTATTTTTGAATATGCAACAGACTATTATTATAAAAATCAGTATGCAAATCTTGAAGAGTTTCGTTTTAGTGATGCCGATTATCAAGATTTCAAAAAGTTCTTAAAAAAGACGCAATTTACATTTGAAACGGAGACGGAGACCGCTTTCGCGAAAGCGTTAGAACAAGCAGAAAAAGATGGTTTAAAAAATGAGTTATCATCTGTTTACAATCAGTTACAAAAAACGATTGAAGGCGCTAAAAATAAAGAACTAGACGATCGCCAGGAAGAAATTCAAAATTTATTAATTAATGAGATTGTAAAACGTTATTTCTATCGTGATGGATTGTATGAATATCAAATAGTAAATAATAAAGAAATAGCGGAGGCTATCCGTATCTTAAATGATACAAAACGATACGAAAACACTTTAAAATAAACGTATTAAGCACTTTTATATACATATTGTCTTTTTGTTCTATACGGTGATCGCTGTGGCACAAGTAGATCGATCGCACGAAACCTTTTTTGATACAGACCAATATAATATAACGCCTTCTGAAATTGTCAAACTCAACCGTTTTATTACAAATTTACCTAAGGATAAAATAGAAGATATTTCTATTTATGGGTATTGTGATGATCGAGGAAGTGATGCTTATAATAATAAGCTCTCTCAGCAACGTGCAGATGCCATTAAAGCCCTTTTTTTTGCTCAAGGAATCTCAGATACGATTATAAAAAATTCTGATGGAAAAGGAGAGTTATTACTCACCCGACTAGATGATATTACCAACGAAATACAACGTAAACTCAATCGTAAAGTAGAAATTATTGTTTCTATTAAACAACCTCGAGTTGTAAGTCCAGAAGTAGAAGCAGACGAAAAAGAACTCGTTACTTCTGTTGAAGAAAAACGCTATAAATCCTTTACTGATACTATTGAAAAAGGAGATCGTATTTTATTAGACAACATTCTTTTTAAAATTAATTATAGTTATATCAAAGGCAGTTCTTATAAAAGTCTTAGGGCTCTAGCCAAATATCTCAAAGAAAACGATAATATCATTTTTAAAATACAAGGTCATGTATGCTGTATAGGCAGAGGCCGTGATGCGATTGATTTAAGAACTGGAAAACGGAATCTTTCTGTCTCACGTGCAAAGTTTGTATATGACTATTTATCAAAAAATGGGGTATCAAAAAAACGCATGCGTTATGAAGGTTATGGAAGTAAATATCCTTTAGGAGGAAATACAAAACTAGATAGACGTGTAGAAATTCTAGTCACCTACGTAAAAAAGCCTAAAAAGAAGAAAAAGTAAATGGATGCTTTTCTTGGTTTTTTTGAAACGATGCCCATCTGGCAAAAACTAATTTGGCTCGTTGCAATTATTACCCTTTTTTGGATCTTAGAAGGATATTATCCTTTTCGAAAAGCTACCTATAAAAAATGGAAACATGCTAGAACAAATCTGACACTTCTTTCTTTTACGATGGTAATTAATACGGTGTTTGGAATCGCTACAGTTGGTGTTTTTCTATGGAAACAAGAAGCATCCTTTGGAATACTACATTGGTTTGAGGCTCCTGTATGGGTAGAACTTGGTATCGCTTTACTACTACTAGATCTTATAGCTCAATACGGCGTTCATTATTTTTTACATAAAAATAAATGGTTGTGGCACTTACATACCGTACATCATAGTGATACACATTTGGATGTGACATCAGGTACTAGACATCATCCTATGGATTTTATTATGAGAGAACTAGCAGCGCTTTTTACTGTTGTTATTACAGGAATGCCTATCTCCTTCTATCTTTTATATCGCATTATTACGATCTTTTTTACCTATTGGACCCACACTAGTTTTGGAGTTCCAGAAAAAAAAGACAGGGCTTTAAGTTACATGATAGTAACACCAGGAATGCATCGTTTTCATCATCATAGAGAAATGCCGTGGACCGATACCAACTTTGGGAATATTCTATCTATTTGGGATCGTTTATTTGGTACATTTTTATATGATGATCCTAGTAAGGTAAAATTTGGATTGGATATCATTGATGAGACACAAACAGATACACTAAACTATCAATTAGGATTACCTTTTGATAAGCGTGTGACGTATAAGAAATAAACGATTTTTATACCGTTTTTATCATTCCTATATGAGGAATGCCATCTTCTAGATACCCCTCTCCTACTTGTTTGAATCCAAGATTATTATAAAATGATTTCAGATACGTTTGTGCTGAGATTTTAATCGTTGTGGTTTTATAAGCTGTTTCTATAGCTTCTATAGATGCTTCCATAAGGTTGTATCCATATTTATACTTACGCTCTGAAGCACGCACTACTACCCTACCAATACTAGCAAATTCAAAATACGTATTTGGTGGAAAAATACGTGTGTACGCTACAAGCTCTTTGTCTTTATATCCTAATACATGTAAAGCAATATCGTCTTTACCATCTAAATCTTGATACACACAATCTTGCTCAACAACAAAAACTTCAGACCTTAATTGAAGTAATTCATAAAGTTCATCTCTTGTGAGCTCTTTATAAGATTTTATCTTAAAATGAAGTGGCTTGGTTTGCATACTATATCCGACAAGTGATTTTTTAAAATTTTAACAATGAGATATTTTATCTACACGTCGTTGATGACGTCCACCTTCAAAATCAGTACTTAAGAAGGTTTTAACCATATCCAAAGCTTGGTTTTCTGAAGTATATCTTGCAGGAATACTAATCACATTAGCATCATTATGTTGTCTTGCTAGTGCTGCAATTTCTTTCATCCAGCAAAGTGCTGCACGTACATTTTTGTGTTTATTTACGCTCATAGCAATTCCATTACCACTTCCGCAAATTACGATTCCAAAATCTACAACACCATTTTCTACATCCTTTGCTACCAAATGTCCAAAGTCTGGATAATCTACACTATCTATAGTATCTGTTCCATAATTTGTCACTTCATGTCCTTGACTTTCTAAATATGCTACAATCGTATGTTTGTAATCTGGACCTGCGTGATCATTTCCAATGGCGATTTTCATGAGTATATAGTATTTGTTTTTGCAAATTTATGTAAACTCTAAGGTTTCAAGAGTACGCTTTCGCGAAAGCGTATACACATTTAATAAACAATCATCTTCCAATATAGTATAAGGCTATATCCTGTTCACAAACTGTGGATAGATATTGTCAATAACTTTTTAAATTTATTAATAACTGAAGTTGGATACTAGTTATTTTTTTACAATACAGTGCCCATTACAATCTCACAAGTTTTTATTTGATTAGTTCTTATCAATTCTATCTATCAATTTATGAATCAAATTTAATAACTCTGAGAATTAGTTATCTTCAAAAAGTTGTCAATTAGGGTTCTTAACAATTGTGAATAGCTATTTATAAAACACCTAATTTTAAAGTATTTAACTCATTTTTTATATCTCATAACTAGTGAACAACTCCTAGTAAGTGATAAATCAAAAGAAATGATTAAAAAGTTATACCGCTATTCACATGCTATTATAATCATCATTATTTTTTAATTAATTTAAGAAAAAGGAAATATAATTATATAGTATGTTCATAAGTGAAATAACTTGATTTTTAAAAAAGAATAATAGGGAAATTGATAAAGAAGAAAAAAATAGAATTCTTGTTTTTTAGCTAGCGATTGTTTCTACTTGAGAAGAAGGAGTAGAGGTATGATTTCCATTTTCATTAAAAGAATTGTTGATATATATTCCAATAACAAAGAGTCCTAATAGAAATATTAGGATAAAAAGAACAGTGGTTTTATTTAACTTTTTTTTTGAAATCATAGATAGTGTCTTAGTAAAGACGTAATTATTATATGATTGTTACACTAAATTTAAGTTTTTTTTAAGAATTAACCTTTTTTGTTTAATCATTTAATATTATTTAATTGTTAATTAGATTTTTAATTAAACAATTTTTTATAAATAGTAAATATTCCTTTTCTTTACAAAAACATAATGGTAAAATGAAATTTCCATTACTTTTTATTTTAATCCCTTTTATAGCCTTTGGACAAATCCAAATTGGCCAAACTATAGATGGAGAAGCTATTGGAGATCTCTCTGGTACTAATGTCAGCCTTTCTTCAGACGGAAATATTGTAGCGATAGGTGCTTTGGATAATGATGGCAACGGCACAAATTCTGGTCATGTACGCATTTATGAAAATTTAAATGGTACTTGGACACAGATAGGTCAAGATATAGATGGAGAAGCTATTGGAGATCTTTCTGGTATTAGTGTGAGTCTTTCTTGTAATGGTAGTATGGTGGCGATAGGTGCAAGTAATAATAATAATAATACAGGTCACGTACGTATTTATGAAAGACATAATGGTGTTTGGACTCAAATAGGTCAAGATATAGATGGTAATCCTTCTCAACAATTTTTTGGAAAAAGTGTGAGTATTTCTTGTGATGGACGTATTCTAGCTGTAGGCGGAAATCTTACTAATGCAAATAACGCTGTTTCTGGTCAAGTAACTGTATTTAGAAATCAAGGAGGTGTTTGGTTAAAAATAGGTGATGATATTAATTATGCTGTTGGAGAAACTATTATAGGAACTACTGTAAGTCTGTCTAGTAATGGTAATATTTTAGCTATAGGAAGTTCTTTTGATTCTGGTAATGGTATTTTATCTGGTAATGTTCGTGTGTATAAAAACCAAGGAGAATCGTGGCTTCAAATAGGAGATGATATTAATAATGATATGATAGGCGATCAATTTGGTCGGGAGGTAGATCTTTCATCAGACGGTACCGTTATAGCTGTATCATCTACAATTACTACTATAAATAATGACCAAATAGGTCAAGTTAGTATTTATAAAGAAGAAGATGGAAGTTGGGAACAAATAGGAGAAAAAATTAGTGGAGAAATGGAAAACGATCAATTTGGTCGAGGAGTAAGTCTCTCATCAGATGGTTCTATAATCGCCGTAGGAGCACGATTTAATGATGATAATGGACTCGCTGCAGGTAGTGTAGGTGTTTTTCAAAATCAGGATAATACGTGGAGGAAAATAGGGAATAATATAGAAGGAGAAATGCCTGGTGATCAAACTGGTATTAGTGTTAGTCTTTCTTCAGATGGTATGATCTTAGCTGTAGGTTCTAATTTAAGTAATGGTGGCAAAGGTGATGTACGTATATTTGACCTTAGTAGTGAATTTTTATTATCTCTTAAAGAATCATCTGTAACCTCTCGATTTAAATTATTTCCAAATCCTGCCCCTTCTACTGTAACTATAGAATTACCAAGGGAACAAACTGTAGTACTTCAAAAAATAATACTTTATAATAGCTTAGGACAACAAGTGTATTCTACACAAGAAACGACTATAAATACTTCTCAATTCCCAAAAGGAATTTACATTCTTCAAGTTACTACAAGTGAAGGAATGGCTTCTAAAAGATTGATTGTAGATTAGTTTACTATTTTATACGCTTTCGCGAAAGCATAATTAGATATTAATAAACTGCATCAAAATTGATATTCTACTTTTAAATAATTCATACATCCTCTTTTTTAAAGCTATGAAAAAAATAATACTCTTTATTTTAATCTATAGAATTCCTCGAGGTTCTACCTCGGGGTCAAAGAGGAAAGTTTGAAAACGGATAGTTTTCATAAAACTAAAAATAAGTTTTTTCCGCTTGATACCTCGATGGCTCTGCCTCGGGGTAGTTCATTTATGGACAAGTCCAAATTGGTCAGATTATAGACGGAGAGGCCTCAGGTGATGCATTTGGTATAAGAATTAACCTTTCTTCTTCTGGAACTATGATTGCTATATGTGCTCCAGCAAATGATGGAAATGGTGAAAATTCTGGTCATGTACGTGTATATGAAAATCAAAGTGGTACTTGGGTTCAAATAGGACAAGATATAGATGGAGAAGCAGCTGGCGATTTAATAAGTAGTGTTAGTTTATCTTCTGATGGTAGTATTGTTGCTTTAGGCGCTCCATCAAATGATGGTAATGCAAATAATGCTGGCCATACACGTATTTTTAAAAATGAAGGCGGTACATGGGTACAGATAGGTCAAGATATAGATAGCGATGGAGATAGTGATCGATCAGGCACAAGTGTTAGTTTATCTTCTAATGGAACTATTGTAGCGATAGGATCCAGACTCGGTAATGGTAATGGTATAGATTCTGGTCGTGTACGTGTGTATGAAAATATAGATAATGTGTGGACTCAAATAAATGAGGACATAAATGGTGAAGCTGCAGGGGATCAAGCTGGTTTTGATGTTAGCTTATCATCAGATGGTAGTATTGTAGCTGTAGGTGCCCCAGCAAATGCTGATAATGGATATATTTCTGGTCATGTGCGTGTATATGAAAATAAAAATAATGTATGGATACAAAACGGTCAAGATATAGATGGAGAAGCAGCACTTAATGGTTCAGGAGATGCGTTGAGTCTTTCTTGTGATGGTAGTATTATAGCTATAGGTGCTTCAGGAAATAATGATAATGGTGATGATACAGGTCATGTACGTGTGTATAAAAATATAAATAATATATGGATTCAAATAGGGCAAGATATAGAAGGAGAAGCAGCGTTTGATCGATCAGGAAATAGTGTAAGTCTTTCTTGTGATGGTACTATTTTAGTTATAGGTGCTCCAGGAAATAGTGAAAATGGCTTGAATTCTGGCCATGCACGTGTATATAAAAATCAAAACGGTACTTGGATTCAAATAGGAGAAGATATAGACGGTGAATTAGGTACTAGTTATTTAGGTACTAGTGTTAGCTTATCTTCTGACGGTAGAATTGTAGCTACAGGAGCTTTTAGAAAAAATGGAGATGGAACTATTGATATAGGCCATGTAGAAGTATATAGTTTAAGTGAATTTCTATCCACAGAAGAAGAAGTTGTACAATTTCAATTCTCAATCTATCCAAATCCAGCTTCTACAAGCGTTACTGTAGAACTATATCAAAACAGTGTTTTAGAAAAAACAACCATCTACAACAGTTTAGGACAAATCATAAATACAAGTACAGAAATAACGATTGATACTTCAGACTTATCCAAAGGAATGTATATTCTTGAAGTGACTACAGATCAAGGAAAAGCTTCTAAGAAATTGATTATAGAGTAAAATATATAGAAATCATTCTAAGTACGCTTTCGCGAAAGCGTAAAAAAAATCAAAAACCTCACCTATTTTAAGTGAGGTTTTCTCTTTCATAATACTAATACCACTTAAAACTTAAAATAGCATACATAATTAGTTTCTAGAGCACCTATATTTCAGGATAAAATAAAACCGTAGCTAAGGCTATGCTTTGATTTTCTACTTCATCTAGGCACACCAAAATTCAAATTATTTTATCCGATTTTAAATTATAATTGGTATAAAAAAACAGTCTCTTAATCTTAAAATAACATACCAAATAATCCATTTAATATTTAAAGTGTAGCTTTGCACTAATCTTAATGAATTTATTTTAAAATAATTCATTCTATTTTTATAGACTTCACGACATAAATGCATTCTTCTCCTTGTGCATTACAATACATTCATTAAGCAAAAAAGAAATACATTTCTATACAGAATAGAAATACAATATGATTACAATTAAATGACAAAAAAAAGACGCAGACGTAACAGTTCTGCAACAATCAATAACCTCACAGAAAGGATCATGCGTATCCTTAAAGAAGATCACCACAAAACGTTTAACTACAAACAGATTTGCGCAAAACTTGACGTAAATGATACCAGTAGTCGCAATATGGTGATCAAAAAATTAGGCCAACTTAAAGCCAAAGATCAGGTGATAGAACCTGAAAGAGGAAAATACCAACTCACTCCTAACCGAAATTACCATACAGGAATCCTAGATGTCTCAGGTAAAGGTGGAGGCTATGTGATGGTAGAAGATATGGAACAAGATATTTATGTTCCCCCACATCACTTAAACAAAGCTTTAAACGGCGATGAAGTAGAAGTGTATGTGTATAGACAACGCCGTAACAAGAAACACGAAGGTGAAATCGTAAAGGTTTTAAACCGAAAAACCGAAGAGTTTGTAGGTGTTATAGAAATTCAGAAAAAATTTGCATTTGTACATACATCAGAAAGTAATAAGATGTACACAGATGTCTTTGTACCGCTTAATAAAATAGGAAAAGCTGAGAACGGCGATAAAGTCGTTGTTACCCTAGAAGACTGGCCAGACAAAGCAGATTCTCCGTTTGGAAAAGTAACCAAAGTTCTTGGAAAACCAGGAGAGCACAACACAGAAATTCACTCTATTTTAGCACAATATGGTCTTCCGTATGAGTTTCCTGAAGAAGTAGAAGAATATGCAAATAAGATAGATACGTCTATAAAAAAAGAAGAAATAGCCAAGCGTCGCGATATGCGAGATACGCTCACCTATACGATCGATCCAAAAGATGCCAAAGATTTTGATGATGCCTTAAGTTTTAAGAAACTGGATAATGGCAATTATGAGATTGGTATTCACATTGCAGATGTAAGTCACTATTTGGTTCCGGGAACCATTCTAGATAATGAAGCGTATGAGCGTGCTACATCTGTGTATCTTGTAGATAGAGTGGTACCAATGCTTCCAGAAATATTGAGTAATGGTGCCTGTTCCTTACGACCACATGAAGAGAAGTATACCTTTTCTGCAGTGTTTGAAATGGATCCCGCTTCCGCGAAAATACATAATCAGTGGTTCGGACGTACTGTAACCTATAGCGATGCTCGTTTTGCTTATGAAGAAGCACAAGCGATTATTGAATCAAGAACAAATGAGATTCCTGCCGAAGTATCTTTAACAGGAAAAGCATATAAAGTAGATAATACCCTTGTCGAAGCTACGTTAGAACTAGACAGACTTGCTAAAATCATGCGTAGACAACGTATGAAAGACGGAGCGATCTCTTTTGATAAAGTAGAAGTAAAATTTGATTTAGATAAAGATGCAAATCCAACAGGCGTGTTCTTTAAAACTTCAAAAGATGCTAATAAACTGATTGAAGAGTTTATGTTATTAGCAAACCGTAAGGTATCTGAATTTATAGGGAAGAAGACACCAAAACATACATTTGTCTATCGTATTCACGATGAACCAAATGATGAAAAACTAGCAGCACTAGAAAAGGTCGTAGGGAAGTTTGGGTATAAACTCAACCTGAGTGATCGTAAGAGTGTAACAAGTTCGTTGAATAACTTATTGACAGAAGTACAAGGTAAGAAAGAGCAAAATATGGTCGACACCCTTACCATACGTACCATGTCTAAAGCCGTGTATGCTACAGAAAACATAGGACATTACGGACTCGCATTTGATCATTATTCACACTTCACATCACCGATACGTCGTTATCCAGATGTGATGGTACATCGTTTATTACAACACTATCTTGATGGTGGTAAATCTGCGAGTGAAGAAGAATATGAAGAGAAGTGCAAGCATTCTAGTGCCATGGAGCAGCTGGCAACAAAATCAGAACGTGACAGTATTAAGTACATGCAAGTCAAATTTATGCAAGATCACAAAGACGAAGAATTCTTAGGTGTGATTTCTGGTGTTACCGAATGGGGAATTTATGTAGAGATTATTTCTAATAAATGTGAAGGGATGGTACGCTTACGTGATATCAAAGGCGATCACTATGAGTTTGATCAAGAAAGCTATTCTATTATTGGGCAACGTACCAAAAACCAAATCACTTTAGGTGATGAGGTTATTGTCAAAGTAAAAGAAGCCGATTTGGTAAGGAAACACTTAGATTTCCATTTAATAGGTGTGAAGGAATAACTTCATTCCCTCAAAGGAGGGAATCTCAACTTTTTTGTTACCAAGAAGAAAGCAAAACACACATACATAAAAAACCCTACTCATTCAAAAACTGAATGAGTAGGGTTTTTTATTGCTTCTTTACGAAATTACTATTTCGTAAACATTCCGCTAAAACCATCAGTTGTGGTAAAGGTAGAAACACCACCAGCGATATTAATTCCTGAATTTCCGCTAGTATCAGCTGTTGACCCTGAAGCTCCAAAATAACTATATCCTGCACCGTTTCCATAGAGTCGCATAGATGTCGTTGGACCTACAGCACTTTGAAAATGGTAACGTATTGTTACATCATAAGATTTTCCTCCGATGTTAAAAGTACCTTTACCTTGACCATTTGAACTATTTGCTTCTGTAATTTCTAATGTTGCGTTTAAAACGCTATTCGTATATGTTCCAATTAAACTCATGATAATAATATTATATTTTCTTACTCTATTTCTATAGGCTTTTCAGATATCGCCTTTGTAATCCCAAAAATGATAGTAGCTACTCAATCGAATATTTTGTTTTTGATTACAGTACAAATCTATACCAAGACCATGCACTCCACTAGCGCAGAAAGGCGTGTTTAATTAATCAGGAGAATTGTCTATTTTTTAGGGTTGAATTACCCGCTTTATAAAGCAGGTACTATTTTTATTACCTCGAAGTAGGGAAGTTATATACGATACGTTTGCTATGTATGCGGCATTAAAAAAGGAATTACACCCATGATGTAACTCCTTTTTATTAGTTTAAATAAGTATACGCTTTCAAGGAATTTATGACGCAGAAGTTTATACTGAGCTTGTCGAAGTACGAAAGCGTAAAAATCAAAAGATTACTGCTTAATTAATGTGTTTACATTAACGTGTGGCCAGTGTATGGTTTCTCCTTTTGGAGTACTTTTTATAGGAAAATCTATAATAGTATTTTGAGAATACTGTAACTGTTGGAAGTTTTGCCCTGTAGCTTTATCTTGAACTGTTTCTATCCAAAAAATACTTTCAAAAGAGGCTGCATCAGCATTTTTAGTAATAGAAGGAATATTAGTAATCCCTCCATTATTTAAAGTACTCACTTTAAGATTTGTACTATGTATGATGGTTTGCCCCTGCTTCTCTTGAGCATCTAAATGATTGGTTAAATACGTATTAGGATATATATTGTTAAACCCTTTTACAAGCTCTCTTTCATAAGTAACACTATAGTCCAATGGAAGTTGCCCTGAATAGTCAGGATCTATCGTAGGTAATGCATTTAGCTTTACATTTATAGGAGGTCTTCCATTAATTTCAGAAGAGTTTCCTAACGCCATAATAGCGTCTCCGTGTGGTACTGTAGAGATCCGGGCAAGATCATAACCATCATTATCTTTTGAGCCGTCTAAAAGCTCCCAAATACCATTCTCGGCATGCATCAAACTATTATCATTTGCATTATGTATCATGAGGCTATACATTAATGTAGGGATGTTTTCGATGGTCTTTAATCCTCTGTTGGGTGTGGTACTACTTAAAGCCGTAACTGTAAGCGTTTCATAATAAGGAGCAACAAGCAATGTAAAACTTCCTTTTTGATCGGGTACAGCGATAAGATTAACGCCATTATTTCCTGACCAAGTGCCTATAAGTCCTGAAAGAGCACCATATTTAGTTGCCATTTCTTTATTGGATAGGCCTAATCGAGATACGTTTTGTGAATCCATAATTGTATGTGTTTATATGTGTTAGGGTATAATATTTAAAAATACCATACAGTCAATAGTTATATATACGTATAAGTACCTGAATTTTAAGTGACTGATGGTCTAATTATTCTGTGATTTCAAACCCTTTTAAGAAATGATCAAAATCATATAACAAAACAATCCCTTCTCCTTCTGGGAAAAGCCTAGTGCCTGTGCTGAACTCGTTTCAGTAATGAGGGCTTTACAAAAAAAGGCCTAACTCTTGATTCTAATAGCGCAGCGATCCTGCCTACCGGCAGGAAGGCTTGAGTCTTTTTTAAAAAAACTGTAACACTTTAACATACCTTAGGTCTCTATACCAAACAAGCATAAACATGAAGAAGATCATAATGACCGTAATCGCTGTATGTATTTCAGCTATTACATTTGGACAAGACCCCATTACCAAAAATGTAGGAGATTTTACAGAAGTAAAAGTATATGACCGTATTGTAGTAAATCTCGTAAAATCTAACGAAAATAAAGTAGTCGTTTCTGGAGCAGACGCCAGTCAAGTAGAAGTTGTCAATAAGGATGGAAAATTAAAAATCCGTATGGAATTTGATTTAATCTTTGATGGTAATCACACGTTTGTCAATGTATTTTACAACAACCTAAAAATAATTGATGGCAATGAAGGAGCAGAAATTACGTCCAACGAATTGATAGAGCAAGACGAAATCGAAATTAAAATGCAAGAAGGCGCTCGTATCAGAGTAGGATTAAAAGTAAGAAATGCGATTATGCGTGCTGTGACAGGAGGAGTTATAGAAGCTTCAGGATTGGGAACCACACAAGATGTTACTATGAATACAGGAGGAATCTATGAAGGAAGAGATTTTGAAACAGAAGAAGCCAAAGTATTTGTACAGGCTGGAGGAGAAGTAGAAGTATATGCCTCTAAAAAAGTAGACATTACCATACGTGCTGGAGGCGATGTAGATGTATATGGTAAACCTGCAGAAGTAAAACGTAGAAGAACCTTTGGAGGACGCATTAGAGTGATGTAAAACCATATAGATTCTAAAAAAGTAAAGGCATATACGATTTCGTGTATGCCTTTATTCTTTTTGTGATACTTGGTACGCTTTCGCGAAAGCGTATAAAACGACGAAGAAGTTCATACTGAGCTCGTCGAAGTACGAAAGCATATAAAACGACGACAAAGTTTATGCTAAGCTTGTCGAAGTACAAAATTGTATATCACCCTATTACATGATAAAAGAAAGAGTCCTTTGGGGGTTGACACGCATTCCCTAACTTTGTGTAAAAGGATTTAACTATATGTTTCAAGATTTTCCTGCTGCACTCACCTCTGGTCTTGTCCTAGCGTTTATGATAGGTCCAGTATTTTTTGTGCTCCTTGAAACAGCTGCTACCAAAGGTTTTAGAGCTGCCATTATCTTTAATCTAGGCGTCTTTACTGCCGATATTTTCTTTATCGGCATCGCTTATTTAAGTAGTTATCAATTATTAGAAAACCTCAGTAATGCGCCAGGACTCTATGTGTTTGGCGGTGTGATACTCATTGTATATGGTCTGATGATGTATTTAAAAAGACCTACACGAGAAATGCTAGACCCATCCAGAGTAAAAGGTGGAAAGCATGGAAACCTACAACTTTTTATCAAAGGCTTCTTACTCAATTTTATAAATATAGGGGTGTTGGTTATTTGGCTAGGCGTGATTATCGTGGTAGGACCGACCGTAGATAATGATCCTGTGAGACTCTTTACCTTTTTAGGAATTATGATCTCGACCTATTTTATTGTTGACCTTGGGAAGATTGTACTCGCCAAACAACTGAAAAGATACCTCACACCCAGGCGTATTTTTAAGGTTAAAAAATTACTAGGGCTGATTCTTATTATCTGCGGACTCGTATTGACCGTAAAAGGCTTTTTACCAAAAGATAAAATGGATATCAAAAAAGGACTAGAAAATATACGAGATAGTAGACAATAAACTACTCATAAATAAGTACTGCCACTTCGTTTTCACAGACCACATCTACAGGAGGTAATGTAACATCACAGGTAGAAACAATATCATAATTACTATTATAAATAGCTTCTTCAGTGGTATAGTTTTCAACTAAAATTAAAAAATCCTCTACATCTATCGTAGTAGGATAGGCTATATATCCTTGAGGACCACCACAGGCTTTAGATCCGTACGCCACAAATTCCCATCCTTCGGCATCTGTACAGGACTCATTTGCTATGATAACAATCTCAGCAAATAACTCTTCAAGCATTACTAAATCATCTGCTTGGTTTGGTAACACATCATCATCTGGAAATGAACATCCACAGAAAAGGAAAGAAACACAAAAAAGGAATATAAAAGATTTATTCATGATAGACTGTTTATTACTAGATGCTATGATGAGAAAAGCGTTGCGTTGTGATTTTTCTTTTAACACTTTCGTGAAATGTATTAAAACAAAAAAAGAGCTTCAGATATGAAGCTCTTTTTTGAAGAGGTATCGAGCGGATTCGAACCGCTGTAGATGGTGTTGCAGACCACTGCCTAGCCACTCGGCCACGATACCTTTTATGGTGATTGCAAATGTAATATATTTTTTAAGAGTATAGAAAATACAACAAAGAATATAATATAAAAATATGCAGATATTTTAGACCCTACTTTTACTGCGTTCTACAGTCACCATTTCTACATCACCCCCGATCGGTGGATTTAACTTAGAAACTAGTACTGTGGCTTGTCTAATCAAGGGTTCTTGATCTATAAATCGTTGTAAAATACGTTCGCAAACCGTCTCTAAAAGATGCGAAGAGATAGACATTTCTTCCTTGACAATATGATTCAATAATACATAATCTACCGTATCTCCTAGTTGATCCGTCTGAGCACTGTTAGATAAATCGGCATCTACCTCAACATCAACACGATAATCAGACCCTATTTTTTTTTCTTCAATCAAACAGCCGTGATAAGCATATACTCTAATATTTGTGACTCTAATTTTCCCCATATTAATTTTTCGCGAAAGCGGAAATCTTATTAATTGATTTACAAAGTTACTTTAAAAGCAGCGAATAATCAGATACTATTTAACCCGCATTATACATTATAACTTCGTTATGAGGATTGAAGAAGCTATGAAATAGGACGTTTTCTGAGTTTAACCTGTAAACAAGTCAAATATATTACTTATAGCGCTTGTTTTTGATTTATAAAATTCTGTAAATGTGCACTTTTGACAAGTGACAGAGGTATACTTTTCTGTTTGTACATCAAATATTTTAGAAAAGGTCCCACCAGTTGCTCTCATTTGACCGACGGTATATTCGCGATGATTGCATTTTGGGCAGGTATAATTTAAATGTTTCATAGGTTGTTGTTTCCTTATCAGTAGAGCGTACACTGATATTGTTACAACTAATTCTCTCCCAAAGGCAGAGAGGACTTTTAATATCATAATTTCTTTTTTACTTCTAAAGCGGGATTTTTCCGTAATTTTACGCCTTCAATTTTTAGGGCGATGAAAGAAGCACAAAAACCACTTAATTTTTTAGAGCAAATTGTAGAAGACGATCTGGCAAATGGGTATACAAAAGACCAATTGCGTTTTCGATTTCCACCAGAACCTAATGGGTACTTACATATTGGGCATTGCAAGGCGATATGTATCAGTTTTGGATTAGGGGAGAAGTACAATGCTCCCGTAAACCTGCGTTTTGACGATACTAATCCAGCCAAAGAAGAGCAGGAATATGTAGATGCGATCAAAGAAGATGTTGCTTGGTTAGGGTATCAATGGGATAAAGTATGTTTTTCTAGTGATTATTTTCAGGAGCTATATGATTGGGCGATCCAAATGATCAAAGACGGAAAAGCCTATGTAGATAGTCAGACAAGTGAAGAAATAGCGACTCAAAAAGGAACGCCAACAGAACCAGGCATTGTAGGCCCGTATCGTGATCGTTCGGTAGAAGAAAATTTAGCTCTTTTTACCGGAATGAAAAATGGGGAGTTTGATGCAGGAGCGCACATATTACGTGCAAAAATTGACATGGAAGATCCAAATATGTTGATGCGAGATCCTATGATGTATCGTATTATGTATAAAGAACATCACCGTACAGGAAACGATTGGTGTATCTATCCGATGTATGATTGGACTCACGGAGAGAGTGATTATATAGAACAAATTTCACACAGTTTATGTTCGCTTGAGTTTAAACCTCACAGAAAGCTGTATGATTGGTTTTTAGACCAAGTATATACTGGAG
>JBLHOX010000009.1:0-20830 GCA_047623725.1 Dokdonia sp.
TAGTATTTACACAGTCTTATGAATCGGCTATTAGAGACCATCTTTTAAGAAATAATGTAAAGAGCATTCTTAGTTTAACTCACAAATTAAAAAGAAGTATTGCTATATCTAGTGTTACTCATAAAACACCTCAAGCAAGTTTTTTAAATCAAAACAAAAATTTAGCAAGGTATATTATGGAATTAGATCAAAAAGCAATAACGCTTTCTAGAATTAAAGAGCGTATTCAAGGTTTATATCCAGACGTAGCCCATCCTATAAGAGCAAAACTCATGTCTATTGTAAATACGATAAAAGTAAATATAAAGGACACAAAGCATTGGGAAGATTTCAAGATGTATTTTGAAAATATGAATCCACAATTTTTAAAAGACTTATCTCGTAAGTATCCATGTCTTACCAATAAGGATTTAAAATACTGCTGCTATCTTAAAATGAATATGTCTAATGAAGACATAACCCATGTTTTAGGAATTAATCAAGAAAGTGTGCGAACGCACAAGTATCGATTAAAAAAGAAAATGACATTATCAAAAAATCAAGACTTACGACTTTTTCTACGTTCATTTTCTAGTTAACATATAATCAAGTAATTATATTTTTCTTACTACATATTCACTCTTTTTGTGTCTAATGCCTGTATGTCTACGAATTGTCTACGGTGTTTTATATAATTAGCTTTTATGTACATAAACCGTATACGCGTAGAATGCTCATTATATGATTAGTATTCATAGTTTTATCCTAGTTGTTTTTGCCATTGTAAAATACAACGATACCTATGATACACGAAGCATTTAAATATACACGTAACGTTTTTAATCAGTTTATTAAAAATAAATTTGGCGTAGATGAAGATACTGTGGTTATTAATACGATAGTAGATCAAAGCGGCGCCATACCTGTAGGTAATCAAAATAAGATTATTCTGTCCTTAATTCATATAGAACAGGAGACCGTAAAGCCTTTCTATTCTAAAAATAAGAAACTATCTGATGGTAATTATGTAGCGTCTCCACAAACAGAGCGATATAATATATACCTGTTAGTTACTTCCTATTTTGATGATTATAATGAAACCTTAAAATTTTTAAATGCATCTATACAATTTTTTCAAGATCATCAATCATTAGATGCAACCGTAAACTCAGACTTACCTAATGGTCTTCACAAATTAGATTTTGATTTTCAAAAAGGTGGAGATTATATGCAAATGCATAACTTATGGAGCGCACTAGGTGCAAAATACCAGCCATCTGTTATCTATAAGATGCGATTAGTCACAGTTGCATCTACAGTAATAGACGACTTTGTACCTAAAATCACTAACATTTCAAATCGCTCTACGCTATGACATCAAATGTTTCCTTATTATTTTCTATAGGTGTAGAACACACGTATTATGCGGATGGTATTTGTAAAGATTTACAATATACACCATCGCTAGAAACTCAAAAATTAATGAATAGATACTCTTTGTATCTACAAACAATACCAGAGGGATTTTCATTTTATACTACTACAGATCAATCTATTACTGATTTTTTGAAGTATATAAAAACGACAGATGATGCGACTTCATTTTCTTTTGATGTTACGTCTATGAATCAGGATTTCACGGTATTTACTGACTATCCTATTACCTCAGTTGGCGCATTTTATTTTGATAGTGTAAATACGACTATTATAGGCGGTTCTACTGTTTTGAATGGGGTTTTTGAACCTAGTAGCATGAGTCTTGTATCTTTTACGATCACTATTGATTATGATGCTATTATACGCTTTCGCGAAAGCGGAAACAACCCTAGGTACAGCATTCAATTTACTTCTAGAAAGACACAATGGCGATATTATATTATCAATAACAGTAATCAACATTTTGAAAAACTAGAGATTCAAAGCAACTCAGATATTCAATTTGAAGATCCTATAGAAGTAACATTACCAAATAATACAATAGCACTTTTATTCTCTTCGGGTTCTGTAAAAATTCCATTGGAGGAGAACCCTACGCACACCTTTAATTTAGTCGCCACCAAGACAAGTTTAGGAAATACACGTACTCAGGTTATCATACAGGGATTGCCTATCGCAAAGAGTAATAGTATAGAAACTTATACAGAAGGTGATACAACATACGTTGCATCGCCTTTATACATATACATATAATTAAAACAAATATCAATGTAACAACCACGTTCTATGAATTTATCAACTATTAAATCTCCAGGGGTTTATATCAATGAGATTAATGCTTTTCCAAATGCAGTTGTGCCTATCGCTACTGCTGTACCAGCATTTATTGGATATACTCCTCAAGCTATGTACGAAGGGAAATCGTACACGAATGTACCGCAAAAGATTACGTCATTCGCAGATTTTCAAGCTATATTTTGCTATCCACCGCCACCAGCACCGGCAGATCCTAAAAAGCAATACGAGCCACAATACTATTTAGTAAAACAAGATAGTAAGCCAGAGAAAGGCGATTACCTCATGATTGCTGGCGATTTTTATTCTGTCGTTCCAGATGCAAATACGATTTATTATCTCTACAATAGTATCCGTTTATTTTATAACAATGGAGGAGGAGATGCCTATATTGTTTCTGTAGGAACCTATGGAGATGCTTCTGGTACTCCCATGACTCCTGGGGATCAAATTGTAAATACAAATGTGCAATTAAATGATCTTACAAACGGACTCTCTTTATTGAAAAATGAGCAAGAGCCTACGATGTATATCTGTCCGGAAGCTACGCTATTACCTGTAGCTAACAATGCCGCTTTAATGCAAAAAATGTTACTGCAAAGTTCTACACTGCTAACCTCAGTATGCATCTTTGATGTTATAGGAGGACGTAATCCAGATCCTATTATGTACATGGATGACATTACAGCATTTAGGAATGGTACAGGCGCCAATGGACTAGATTATGGAGCCGCTTATTATCCTTTTATAGGAACAACGATTATGCAGGGAACTGATATAGATTATACAAATCTTTTTGGAGGTGATCTAAAACAATTAGAACCTCTTTTAAGCCCGGCTTCAAATCCTAATGAGACTGCAAAATCAATTCTTGCAAATATAGAAAGCCCACCAGGAGAGCCGCTTACAGTAAGTCAATATAATAACTCTCTAGTCACAGCGAGTCCAATGTATAGCACTATTATTAATAGTATACTAGCAGATGCAAATATACTACCTCCTAGTGGCGGTATGGCTGGTGTAATAACAAAAACAGATAATGAAGTAGGCCCATGGCAGGCACCTGCAAATACATCTATAGGCGCGTCAAGCTTACCTATTAAATTATCGGAAACCCAACAAGGAGATCTTAATGTAGATGCCATTAGCGGAAAGGCAATTAATGCTATTCGATTTTTTAATGGATTAGGCATCTTAGTATGGGGAGCAAGAACACTAGATGCAAATAGTTTGGATTGGAAATATCTTTCTGTAAGAAGAACCATGAATTTCTTAGAGCAGTCTTGTAAGCTCGCTGCAAATGCGTATGTATTTGAACCTAATACTAAGAATACTTGGGAGTCTGTAAAAGCAATGATAGGAGGTTTCTTAAACGATATCTGGAAACAAGGAGGTCTTCAAGGCGCTAGCGCTGCAGATGCATTTTCTGTAGAGTGTGGTCTTGGAGTTACCATGACAGGCGAAGATATTCTTAAAGGATTTATGAACGTAACCATTAAAGTAGCGGTTGTACGTCCTGCAGAATTTATCGTATTGACATTCCAGCAACAGATGGCTACATCTAGCTAATAGATCAATTTATTTTTAAACATATTTACTAATTAATATTATAAAAACATATAATTATGGCAGATGATGGAAGCGCACAAGGCGCAATGTGGCCCATGCCAAAGTTCCGATTTGAAGTAGATTTAGGTAGCGATTTAACAAAAGTTGCATTTCAGGAAGTTTCTGGAATGGATGTCGAAAATCAAATCATTGAATATCGCAAAAGCAATAGCCCTCTTTTTTCAACCGAAAAAATGCCTGGCATTGCTAAGTACGGAAACGTCACTATGAAACGTGGTGTTTTTGTAAACGATAATAAATTTTGGGATTGGCATGCAGAAATTAAAATGAATATAATCAAAAGAAGAACAGTGCTTATCAAACTACTAGATGAATCTGGTGAAGTGACCATGCAATGGCAATTAAACAATGCTTGGCCTACCAAAATTTCTAGTACAGATTTAAAGTCTGACGGAAATGAGGTAGCCATAGATACTATAGAAATTGCTCATGAAGAACTCGTTATAACAAATGGAGGATAAGGAGGAGGAAGAAGTAGGTAAATATCCTGTAGGATTTTATTTCTCTGTTTCATTTAAAGAGGAGATTGATGTTGATTTTCAAGAAATATCTGGTATCTCAAAAGAAATGAATGTAGAAGATGTTGTAGGAGGAGGTGTAAACCAATTTAAATATAGACTTCCTACTGGTTCTTCTAGTAAAAATTTAGTTCTTAATAGAGCGATTATACTTGAGGGGTCTTCATTGCTTTCTTGGTGTGAAGATTGTATTGATGGAGACTTATCAAATCCTATTATAACGCAGAATATATCTGTGAACTTATTAAATAAAAATGGGATTGTATCTATGAAATGGGTGTTTAATAAAGCATACCCAATCAAGTATTCAGTTTCTGATCTTAAATCGCATAAAGGTGAAATTCTTATAGAATCTATAGAACTAGCCTATACTTATTTTACAATTTCCCCAGTAAGCTAATGCATTAATTTACTAGATATTATGCCTATAGAAATAAGAGAACTTATTATTAAAACAGAGATAAGAACTACAATAGATTCAAATGTAACAAAAGAGATACAGGAAGAAGATATTTCGGCTTTGAAATTACAGCTCTTAGAGTCTTGTAAGCGTATGATTTCTGATCAAAATAGGAAAACACATTTTAATAGATAACTATCGATTATGGGATTAGAGTTTTTAAAAATGACAGCTTTTATCGATGGTAGTTTTATGAAGCCCAGCGATGATATACCTATATACACTGTGATGATTAATCCTAATTCTATTAAATGGAACAGAAAGATTACGTATAGTAATAAACAGCCTTTGGACTCAAGTACCTCTTCTCAAAAGTATAGAAGTACACCAAGTGTTGAGTTAAATTTTGACATCATCATAGACTGTACTGGAGTTGTTGATGCCAGTAGGCTAGATATGTCTACTGAAATTAGGGATTTAGAACTGGTAGTGTACACATACAATGGAAAAATCCATAGACCAAATTATGTAAGAATACAATGGGGTCAAGGTCAAATATTTGATAGTGTACTTAAAAGCTTTAATACGGAGTATACCCTTTTTAAACCTAATGGAGACCCATTAAGAGCAAAAGTATCTTTGAGTTTTGGAGAGTATATAGCGCCTAAAAAAGCAAAAAAGAAAGAGAAGAAAAAATCTCCAGATATAACACATCTAGTTGAAGTTATAGAAGGAGAAAATTTACCACAGTTATCAAGTAAAATCTGGGAGACGCCCAACTATTATATTCAAGTGGCCCAGTATAATGATCTTAATAAATTTAGAAATTTAAAAGGAGGACTAGAGCTAGTTTTTCCACCAATAATAAAACCTGAATGAGCGCATCTACAAATATACCGTATGGAGGTTTAGCCACATTTACAATAAAGGTCTCAGGAGAAGCAATTTCTGGCGAAATATTGGTGGAGCATATTTCTGTTGAGAAACATCTTAACAGAATATCAAAAGCACTAATTACAGTATTAGATGGACAAGTAGATATTGGTACATTTCCCGTAAGTTCATCAGCTATTTTTGTCCCAGGAAATAAAGTAACTATTGAAGCGGGTTATGAATCCAGTAATGATATTATTTTTAAAGGTATTGTTACAAGACAAAGCCTTAGAATAGATGAAACTAAAGGAACTATACTTGAGGTAGAGTGTCGAGATGAGGCTATAAAAATGATCGTAGGTCGAAAAAGTGATGTTTTTCTTAAAAAGAAGGATAGCGATATTATAAGTGCGATTATTAAAAATTACTCAGGGTTGTCTTCCAGTATAACTGCTACATCAACAGTATGGGAGGAACAGGTACAATATTATACAACAGATTGGGACTTTATTATCGCTAGGGCAGAAGTAAATGGGATGGTCGTCGCTACACGTGATGGTGAAATAGCCGTATTTCCTCCATCTAAAGACACAAAATCCGTACTAGAAATAGAATATGGAACTAACCTAATGGAATTTAGTGCAGATCTTAATTCTATCACTCAGTTAGGCAAGGTAAAAGCTAGTGGATGGGATTATAAAACCCAAAAAGTGAATACAGGGCAAGCGACTAATAGTTATGCTGGCGCAGGAAATCTTTCTTCCAAAAAATTATCAGAAGTTGTAGGGCTTTCAGAGTATGACTTACAAAGTTCAGCACCTATAGCTGCTACCTCATTAACGAATTGGTCAAAGGCACAACTAGTAAAAAGTAGTTACTCGAAAATTCAGGGAGATATGAAATTCCAAGGAACTAAAGTTGTAGATCCAGGAAAGTACATCACTCTTGATGGATTAGGAGATCGTTTTAGTGGAGATCATTTAGTATCAGGAGTTGTACACACTATATCTAATGGTGATTGGATTACAGAAGCCTCTATAGGGCTTTCTACTGTCTGGTTTACAGAAGAGCCGGATGTCACGGCTCCTCCAGCTGCTGGGCTATTACCGGGCGCACAAGGTTTATTTCATGGCATTGTAAAAAAAATAGATGGAGACCCAGATAACCAATACAGAATCCTGATTGAGATCCCTTTATTTGATAAAAAAGGAGAGGGTGTTTGGGCACGATTAACAAATTTTTACTCTACAGATGGCGCAGGTATTTTTTTCCTACCAGAAATAGGAGACGAAGTGGTCGTTGGTTTTTTTAATGAAGATCCACGATATCCTGTCATATTAGGTAGTATGTATAGTAGTTCAAAACACAAGCCTTTTAAGGGGTTAACTCCTAATAAGAAAAACAGTAAAAAGGCCATTGTTTCAAATTCAAAAATCTTCATTGAATTTGATGATGAAAACAAAATTTTCACCATAGAAACACCCCAAAAGAATACAATAATTATAAGTGATAAAGACAAAAAAATCACAGTTAAAGATCAGAATAGCAACAGTATCATCATGTCTTCTTCTGGAATTGATATGAAAAGTCCAAAAAACATCAATATAGAGGCAAATCAAAAAGTATCTATAAAAGGAAAACAAGGAGTTAGTATAGATGGTTCCCCAGGAGATGTAGATATAAAGGGCACAAATGTAAAGCTTACAGCAAAAGTACAACTTGCAGCAAAAGCAAGTGCTTCAGCACAAATTAATGGTGGTATGAATACCACTATTAAAGGAGCCATGGTAATGATTAATTAAAAAAGAGAATATATGCCACCAGCAGCTAGATTAACAGATTTTCATCAATGCCCTATGCAAACGCCTATGGTTCCTTCTCCTATCCCACATGTGGGAGGACCTATTATAGGGCCTGGACAGCCTAATGTGTTAATTGCGGGATTACCCGCAGCTAGAGTGGGAGATATGTTAATGTGTGTAGGCCCTCCAGATAGTATTGTAAAAGGATCAAGTACTGTTAAGATAGGAGGAATGCCAGCAGCTAGACTCGGTGATACAACAGCTCACGGTGGTAAAATTTTGTTAGGAGCTTTTAATGTGATGATAGGTGGATAGTCAACAAACAAATAAACAAAAAGAGTTTTTAGGGTCTGGATGGTCTTTTCCTGTGACATTTTCTTCAGGAAACTATCAGTTAGTATTAACTCGTTATGAAAAAAACATAGAAGATTCTATAGATGTAATTATGCAAACAAGCTTTGGAGAGCGCCCCTTAGAACCTCAGTTTGGATCAGGATTACAGCGGTATTTTTTCAAAAAAATGGACGAAACATTAAAAGGAGAAATAAAAAAGACTGTGGAGTCTGCTTTACTTGATAATGAACCTAGAATCAATGTATTAAATGTAGAGGTTGTCTTTGCAGATATACAAAATGGATTAATAGATGTGAAAATTGATTATGAATATAATCAAACAAATACAAGACACAATTATGTATTTCCTTTTTATATAAAAGAAGGAACAAATTTAGGAAACTAACGAATGATTACGATAGATCAAAATAGTGCAATTACCTCATTAAACAATGCTTTAGTACCAAGCTCTTGTTTAATAGATAGTCGCTCTGAGATAGATCGTCTAAGCTTTTTAGCAAAGTTTGCTTCTCTTATTAATTTTTATGATCAGACCAATAAGGTTAATGGTGATTGGTCTCCTTTTTTATTAAAAGACCCTATTTTTTTAATAGCATCTATAGCGACAACTCCTTTCCATGAAAAGTATTTGAAATATATAAAAGTGAGTTCTGAGTGTACTAAAAAGATTATAAACCCAAGAAAACTTATTATTGAAATCAGAAATTTAAAAAAGCAAATACCAACATTAGAAAAAGATGAAAAATTTAAAGCGGTCATAGATAACCTTATAAAGATTAAAGAAAAAAAACAAGAGAAATTAAAAATTAAAAAAATACCCATAGAATTAGTTGAGGTGCTTTTTGAGCAAATACTTAATGTATTTAGAACATTACAGTTATGGACCTATTATTTAGGTAAATCTGAAGAGGTTTTTAATTTAAAACGTTATGTTTTTGATGAGGTTAAGAGATTTTATAGCAAGCTTTTATGGGGTATATTATCATTTAAAGAATATCTTTTTTTTCATTTTCCTGAAGATAAGATTATGAAGGTCGATTGGTCTTCATTTCAATCTTTTGATAAAGAATTATGGCAGCTTAACAGTAATAAAACTCCTTTTTGGGTCTTATTTGGGTTTAAGGATGGCCAATATCCTGATAAGGAAAATATTTTTCGTTATTATAAAAAACTTATCGAATTAGGGGATCAGCTTTTTTCATTTTTTAATACGATTATTGAGTATTCTCTTGTGGAGTATTCTTTGTTAAAAACTAAAAAAGATAAATTTCCAGATACTACATTATTACGCACATTTACTAAGTTATTAGAGCGATACAAGAACCAGTTAAATGGATTGTCTTCAAAACATCTTGACTTCTATTATAGAGATATTTTAAAGCAACAGAAAAAAGTAGCGAGTGCAGATAGTGTATTTGTTTGTACCGATTTAGTAGTAGGTACGTCTATTTATAACCTACCTGAAGACACCTTGTTTCTTGCGGGTGATTATGAAGATACAACGCCTATCTTATTCAGTAATGAAAAATCGGTATCTATAAATCCTGCTGCAATAGATAAAGTATATACGCTTTCAAAAATAAATGATACGACGGAAACGGATGTTTTTTATAAATTGAATTTAACAGCACATTCGGATGTAAGTGTTGTAAAGAAAAATGAAGATGATATTGTAGAAGGTTGGAAAACGTTTGGATCTTCTGTAAATGAAGAGAGTAAGGAGATCACATTAGGCTTTGCATTTGCATCTCCAATATTGCTTTTACAAGAAGGAACTCGTACCATAACTATTGTATTTACTTTAAAGGATGACGTAGTTTACGAAGAGTTATTCAAGCAAGCACAGTATTATTTGAGCACAGCATCTGATTGGTTTGATATTACAAAAATTTCAGACGTTATAATATCGGGTAAGACCGTAACGATCACAATCATACTTGATGAATTTGCTCCTCCAATTATAGCTTTCGCGAAAGCTAAAGATGGCGTAGAAAGTGCTTGGCCAATGTGCAAATTAGTATTTTCAAAATTTAAGACCGTTATAGAAGCTCCCAAACTCACATCACTATATATTGGAGTAGATGTAAAAGGACTTAAAACGTTTCAATTATATAATGACTTTGGACAATTAGAAACAAAAAAACCTTTTCAACTTTTTGGACCTACTCCTGCAATAGATCAAAGTTTTATTATAGGAAGTGATGAGATATTTAGTAAAAAAGTCGAAACATTAGACATCCAGTTATGTTGGGATAATCTACCAAAAATATCAGAAGATAGTATATTAGATAACTTTTCTGAATATTATGAGAAGTATAATAATTTTATAAAAGGCGATTATAAAAAAATAGATAAAGACACTCCTATTCTAGATTGGGTAAGAGGGTTTATGGCTGGACTAGCCGTAGGATTAAAACTAGCTGGTACAGATGATAATGAAAGTGTAAATGGAGCTGTAGAAAAAGAAATACCCTTTAATAATGAATTTTTTAAAGTCAATTTTCAATTATTACAGTTTGGAGATTGGGTTCCTGTGGTGATGGATACACTATTACAAGATGATCAAAAGCAAGATGAAGTTATTGTATCTATACCACCACCAATACCACTGTTTCAAGAATCTATACCTGATAGTGATGTGAGTACAGAAGAAGATGATACCATAACACCTGAAAAATTAAAACCCTATAGTTCTTTTAAGTATGTAACGGAGTTGAATACTCAAAAGGAAATAGATCCCACGATTCAAAAAGATATTTTAGAGTTTTCTGACACCAGTACGTCTGGTTTCTTAAAAATGCAATTAACAACAGATCCGCCTTATGGTTTTGGTTTACTGTTATATCCAAAAGTGATAAATGCCATTGCACTTTATAACGCAGGAATTATTGCAAAACTAGCTAATGATGGTAAAGGCGAATTAATAGATGCGCCTAATGAGCCTTATACACCTACTGTAAATCTATTTACAGGAGATTATACCTCTTGTGTTACATACACATTTGATGAAAAGAAAAATACATATCCATTAGACTGTTTCTATTATGATACATTTTGTAATTATAAAATATATGACAGCCAGCAAGGGTATTTAAATCCAACAGAGCATATTGCAGAAAAGGGTATTTCTATACACAAAAACGTCACAAATAATGGCACATTATTTATAGCACTTACAGATCTTATCGCTCCTGCAGAAGTAAGTTTTTATTTTGAATTAACAAGTACTGCAAATAAGGCAGTAACAGATACTTCTAACATTATATACAGCTATTTATCAATACATGGCTGGAAACCTTTAGAAGTTTTATCTGATGAGACGTATGGTTTTAGTTGTTCGGGAATTATCATATTTAATATCCCAGATGATATCACCAAAGACAGTCATACAGTACCTGAATCTGGAACCTCTTATTATATTTCGATTAGTGTTCAGGATGATCTAGCTACCTACCCAGAAACTACATTTTTAAAAACAAATGGGATGAAGCTTAAAAGGGTAGATACGAAGCACATCTTAATGACTGATGCACCCTTTATAAACGCAGATAGTATTCTAACAACCCTTAATGGAGTTGCAGAAATAACAGATATCGTACAACCGTTCTCTTCTTTTGGAGGGGTAGCAGCAGATAATGATACACAGATGGAGCGTCGTATAAGTACGAGATTAAAAACAAAAGATAGATTGGTTTCCAAAACCGACTATTATAGAGTCATTAAAGAAAACTTCCCTTCTATTTATTATGTAATACCTAGCTATAATAAAAGAGATAAAAGCGTAAAGATTTATGTTTTAAACATGGTAAAAAGCTCTACCGATGCTAATGCCTATAAACCGTATGTCACTATTTGTAAACGGTTAGAAATTAAAAATTTTATTGAAACGATGACTCCTTTTTTTAAAGAAATTCAAGTACTCAATTTTGAATTTTTATATATAAGAGTGAATGCTACGATCTCTATAAAAAATGGAAATGAAGTTTCAGGGGTAAAAAAAATACTCAACCCCCAAATAAATACCTTCTTATCACCTTGGATTACTACTAACCAAGAACAGATTAAGATAGGCAATGGGATAGATGCAGCTCAAATTGCATTGTTTATTAAAAGTCAAACAGAAATTGCAAGTGTGAAGGATGTTTTTATAGAAATTGGAAGGATAGATCCGATCACAAAAAAAATAAAATATCCATCTTCAGACTCTATTAAAAATCAATCTTCAAAAGAGGATAATATCCTCTTTGTTCCATCATTGGATAATTCAAAAATCAACTATTCATGGTAGAAGAGAAGAACTACATAGAAGATATTAAACTTCCTATTGAGCTTGACTACAAAGCGCTTAAAGAAGAAGGGCTTGCTTATATCCAAAAGCATAGTAGTAACCAATGGACAAATTTGAATCCTAGCGATCCAGGAGTGACCATTCTTGATCAATTATGTTATGCTTTTACCGAACTTGGGTATTGTAATAACTTCCCTATAAAAGATATTTTAACAGATAGTGATGGGACATTACAAATTGAGAACCAATTCTACTTACCAGAAAATATCTTAACAACATCACCTATCACCATAGATGATTACTGTAAGTATATCATAGATAGAATTCCGAGCATTATTAATTGCTCTATAGAAGCAATACTACCTAATGTGTATCAAATTTATATATTAACCCATACACCTACTAGTGGTACATCACCAAATGTTTGTGATGAAGTATTTTTTGCAGTAAATAACGTACGTAATCTTGGAGAATATTTTTTAGCTCCAAAACCTTTAAGCCCTTTAGCATATAATTTATCAGGAAATTTAGAAATAGAAGAAGGGTATGACTTAGATGATATTATAACAAAAATAGATTATACCATTAATAACTATATATTTCCTAGAATACTACAAACTGGCTACGATAAATTAAGAGAAGAAGGCATTTCAGTAAATGAAATTTTTAATGGACCAAAACTTAAAAGAGGCTGGACACATAACATAAAATTAGATGCTAAGAAAAATATAATAGAAGCCTTTGAAATACAGAAAGAAATACAAAGTGTACCAGGAGTTATATCTATTCATGATATCAGTTTTAGAGCAAAAAAGGGAATAGGAAAATTATATACAGTAACGTCAAATAAAGATCAAATTTTAGTCCTTGATTTTATTGCATCTGTAGGAAAGGGTGGCCTTGTTAGTATTACTAGAAAAGGAAAAGTACTAGATTCGATTATTAATAATGATTACCTAGCCATTATGGCTTCAGCACATCAGTCTTCTGCTCAAATAGAAAATGTTGAAGCCGTACAAATGGCACCAGTACTACCTATTGGAAAATATAGAGATATAAGTAATTACTATTCTATCCAGAATACATTCCCAGAAATTTATGCAGTTGGTGAGAATGCTTTAGAAGCAAATGCACCATCATTCCAAATTGCACAGTCTAGACAATTAAAAGGCTATTTAACCCTTTTTGATCAAGTACTAACAAACCAGTTTACTCAATTGGCTAACATAGGAACGCTCTTCTCTTTTAAGACTCCTATGACAGGAACACCTTCTGATGAAAAACAATATAACGAGACTAAAAACGATCGCGAAAAAAAGTACCCTCAGTATCCTGCGCCTTATAAAATCTTTTCACCAACCTACTTTTATCAATCGCTTTATGATACGGTTCCTCACATAAGACCATTATTGAAAAATAATGACGCTTTTAAATTTAGTTTTGAGAGTAAATCAGAAAAAGAGTTAGTCAACGACAGTTGGAGAGCCTACAAAAATGATCCATATAATGCTTATATCCACGGACTCATGTCCTTTATGGAAGATGAGGAAGTGAATCTAGATAGACGTAATAATGTTCTAAACCACCTCTTGGCGAGACATGGAGAATCTCCAGTAGTGATAGATAGTATGCTAAGTACACAACAATACACTGCAAACCCTAAGAAGAGCCAAGCGATCATAAAGAGTTTGTTATTACAGAATTATGATACATTGTCATATTACAGAGCCAAAGCATATAACTATGTAGGAGCGACAAAACTTTCTCCAGATTTAAAGGCAATAACAAAAGCATACAGACAAAAATTATTACAAGGAAATCAAACAGATTTCATTTTTGATACAGAAGCTATAGACAAGCAACAACATATAAATTCTATTGATTATCAGAACTATGCAACAATCGTATTAAAATTAAATGTACTATTAGCCATAGATAGTTATTTCCATCATTACTTGGTAACTCCAGATCTTGATGATCAGAGCGCCTTATGGCTTCTTACGAATAGAAAAGGCTTCTTTTTTATAGAAACAGATCTGCTTAAAGAATTTCTGGAGTACGAAATTTTTATTAAAATAGACATTTCAAAAAGTATATGTATTACAACCGAGCAAAAGCTTAGTTATCTACATGCGATAGAGATTGATCAGTTTTTACGCACGCTTGAAACAAAAGATGCAGATGCCATAAAAACCTATATCCATCAAGAGATTGATGCCTCTATCACATTTAAAGAAGTAGCAACAAGCCCAATTCCTCTCGACAAATTTGATCGCGTAGATGGAATTCCTTATTCGTGGGCTATAGGTATTACACTGGAAGATGGTCCATTTTTACCGATACTTGATCCTTCACTTTACAATACCGTCTTACTCATGTTTCCAGAATTTATAAAAGAAGGTCAAGAGTCTTATTTTCAAGAAAGAGTCAATTTCTTTCTTGAAGAAGAACTCCCTATTCAATTAGAATCAAAAGTATATTACAAAAAACAAGAAGTGATAGAAGCGGTCATTCCTGTATATGTCGCATGGCATAATAGTTTGATTTGTAACCCTAACTCTAAGAATGAAGAAAGTGATCTATCAGTAACCCAGAGCTCATTAGCACTCTTAGAAATTATTGTAAAATATTTCCATAACGATGATTGAAAATACACAACATATCATCGCACACTGTCATTGGAACACAGTTTTTGATGCAAAAGAGCTTGGAGTTCAATTGCAAAATAAAGTAAGTCATTGGAGTCACTATCATTTGTCAAGAGAACTTACACCACTATTTGATACCATATGTCCAGAAGGACAAACCCTTAAAATTGACTCTCTAGAGATAGATTTAGGCAGTATAGAATATGATAATTTTGAAGAAGAACTTCCTTTAAAATTAAAAGAAATCCTCCATCAGAAGTTACATGATATTATCATGTATCCTCATATGCATGGACAAGGACTCGAAGTAGTACATGAAGATATATCGTATATCGCGTCCCTTAAATGTTTCCTATTACAAGGAATCTTACCTTGGAATTATAAGACGACAGATAAAAGCATACACGCACTATTTGATGAGCAAATGCTTCATAATCGATCTGCTTTGATGGATATGATACAATCCATTGGCGTACATCAATATGTGAGAAAGAGAATTGCTTGGCAACTCAAAGAAGATAGCATCAAAAAAATTATTGAAAGCTTAGAACCTAGCAATCATAACCAAATTTTTACTTTTTATGAAGAACTCAGTAATATCCAAAAACAAGAAACGGTTGTAAAAACAAGCCTCCAAGATTTTAAAAATAACTTATGGTTCTGGATCCTCAATTATTTATTTATTGAGCGAGGTAGCATGTTTAATAAAATGTCATTTGTAAAGAGCAATATCAAGCAAATGGCAAACCATTTTAATGTAGAATATTATGCCTTATTTGAGCTTATAGAGGAGGCTATCTATAAGATACACGGTACTACTTCTATAAAAAATGACCTTATCCTGATCTTAGTTGCATTATCAAAAGAACATAAGAGCACTAATACAGTACCCGTAACACACAAACAGACTGAAAATAGTTGGGCACAATTAAAAAACTTTTTTATAAATCCGCTTTCGCGAAAAACTACTCAGCATGTAAATACGTTTAATGACCTAATCGTATATTTTGCAAAAGCAGACCTCCATAGATTAAGGAAATTCCTTTTTTCTTCAGATATAAAATCAGGTGGATGGCTTCAGATTTTTAAAGACACAAGAGTACCTATAAGAGAAAAAATAATGCACGTGATTGCTCCACAAAAAGCAACACAAGTCATTGATCAAATTCGCTTTTTTGAAGCGATAGCTGTACAACAAATAGTAGGTATTGAACAAGCAAAACTATGGGATATAGGAATTCAATTTTTATTTGAAAATCACACAAAAGTATATGGAGAACAAGCATTTGTTACCCATGCGGTAACAGCCTTGAGTACATCTACTCATGTATCTAAAGCACAAGTTTTAGAAAAATTACTACAAACAGAAGTTCCGCAGTTCTCTAAAACAATAAAAACCATTGCTGTGTATAAAGCATTAAAGACCATGCACAGTGATGAGATGCGACAGCAAGATAATTCTTTTACAAAAGAGCGATGTATTATTGTACTCAATCGATTAAAAGATGCCATACAAAATCACACAACCGATCAAGCTGTTATTGAAGAGTTGTACGCTACGATTACCTATTGGATAGAAAATAATGCCGTACAGATTTGGGAGATATTAGTAGCATATCCAGATAAAACACAGATAATTTCATACCTCTTCATTATAATAGATGCACATAAAACGCAGCAATTTTTAGAGAAAGTCAATTATGAATATGCGACGATTCTAAAAGATTTTAAGGATAGCATTGCATTAGCCATCTCACAGACAACATCAAATGCGCAGACACTTAAAGCGATCCAATCGTGTATTACTTCTATAGGATTTGAGGTTATACTCAATCAGAAAAATGGTTCATTCCTGAAATTTGTCACTCAGATGATAGCACAACTAAGAGTCGAAGAAGGAATAGGGACTGCATCAAATTTCGCGAAAGCGATCTCAGAAATCATATCCTATTTTTATCAAAGAGTAGGAGACACTTCATTACAGAAGTTGCTCAAAAAAGAACAAGAGACCCTCTTGCAAGACATAGAACCATTGCGTGTCATCGCTCAAGTGATGAAAGAGTCACGCTATAAACAAGAATATGTTGCAAAATTAGGTAAGACCCTATTTCTGACTAAAGAGATCACAACCGATACATTTAAGGCACTCTCTGTAGACGTACAAAACTACCTATTACCCAATAGCCCAAATTCGCTAGAAGATTATGTACAGAAATACACAGCCCTGTATATCAAAAATAAAGGCACTCAAAACACAAAAGACATAAGAGCTGTATTCACACATATCTTTTGGAATTGCCTCCTAGATTATCAGCTGTATAGAGGCGATGTAAAGCGCTTTGAGATCCTTTATGAAAAGGCAGTATGCTATCGTTTTTCTATTTTAAAACAGCGAAATGCACAAGCAACTAGTAGTATCGTAAAGCCTGTAAAATATGTAGATAACGTCCTCAAACTATCAGAAGAAGGGATCTATACATATTTGGAGCGCTGTATTGTAGCTTCAAAAATGGCAATTACGATAGATAAAAAGGAAATACCATTTAAAACAATACTATTACGAGGCTTAGAACAATCTCCTAAACGCGTAAGAGGGTTAATCAAAACGCTTTCTATCACAAAACAACAACGGGAAGTATTTATAAAGTCTATTGATTTTGAACAATTTATTTCGCTCATCGCGGGTGATGTAAAAGATCAGGAGATCTCCCAGTTTTATAAAGCAACACATGCATTATATCGTCTGCTAGGTGACTTAAAAACAACCTATGCTGCTACAGATATAACACATTATTTTTGGGAACAAATACTCGTACTACTCAAAGGAGAAAAGACACATACAGAGGTATTAAAAATACTTACAAGATATACGCTAGATGTATTGTCTAAAGAACAAGGAATAAGCACAAAATTTCTAATAAAATTTAGTCAAGATAGACGTATTGAAATTCCTGATCTATTAAAACGAAGTTTGGTTAAGGAAAATATTGCCTTTGAAAACCTTGCTGTTACTGTTCAAGAGGATACGATATCAAAAGATATGAGACATTGTCTCAAGACAGGTAAGATAGCAGCACTACTTATATATATACTGAAGTATCGTAAGATTCCTTCTTGGTTTTATACAACCACCTACCACACAACAAAGGCTTTGTTGTATGATATAGCAACGCAATATCCTTTGCAGTTGCTCTCCGTATTAAGGAGAAGTACGATTACAGAAGCACAACATATACGTTTGCATGAAGCCATAGGCTTTAGCGTTTTTATAGATGTATTAGGCAAGTTATACCCAAGACAGCAAGGGCAGTTTGAAAAAATGAAAAAACTATATGAGGTAGTAGGAAGCATTCGTTTAGCAAAAATGTCTGCTGATGTGGTACAGTATATTTTGTTTCATAAAATAATAACCGCTTGGAAAACATCAAATTGGACGCTTCTTTCAGATACATCGATATGGAATGAATTACTGTGGGAACTATGCAGTGAAAAGAACATTCAAAAAGATTTGTTTTTTAAAGCTTTTGATGACATCAAAATACGATTGCCGGTGTCGCTTCAAATCACCTATAAACAATTAGAAAAATCTAAAAAAATAAGCACATTAGATAAAACGAAAGAACACACAATTAAAGAACGTACTATGAGTGAACAACAACAATCATCTGTAATACTAGAACAAGGAATTACTATTCATAATGCAGGTTTGGTGATCATGAATACATACATCGCGATGCTATTTGAAAGACTAGGTCTTGTAAAAGGGAATGCTTTTGTTTCTAATGATGCTCGCATAGATGCTGTGCATTATTTACAGTATTTAGTAACCGGTGCGACACAAACAGAAGAGGCGCTATTAGTACTTAATAAAGTACTTTGTGGGATTCCTATAACAACGCCTATCAAAGAAGGGATAGAAATTTCTCAAGATCACAAAACGTTAATACAAGGACTTATAGAAGCTGCTATAGGCTATTGGCCAGCGATAGGACAATGCTCTATAGATGGGTTTAGAGGCAATTGGTTAGTACGCGATGGTATCTTAAGAGAAGAAGCAGAACGATGGACGTTAACCGTCGAAAAAAGAGCCTATGATATACTGATGCTCAAATCTCCATTTTCATTTTCAATAATCAAATTACCATGGATGACAAAGCCATTGCATGTCACCTGGTCATTTTAAAAATAATAAATATGATAGAACCATATATACCAAGTATTGTCATAGATAGTAGTTAAGCTAAAGATAGCTAGTTACTTAATACAATAAAACCTCTATGAGGCATAAAATAATTAATAATCTTAAAATCATTTTCTATGAATTCTTACAATGATAATCTACATTCTGGAATTGTTACTTCATTGAACAACCAGGAGGTAGAATTAAAAAAACTAAAAGGGCAGTTTGATGCTTCGATGCTATCTTTATATTACGCCGAAGGGAGTCGTATTACGGCTGCTGGAAAATTAAAAATGGCTAGTGACGAGTATGATTCTCAAAAGGATACCTCTGAACAAGCTGTAATTGACAGTGATATATCTACCAATGTTTTACAATCTGCAACCAAGGCCAAAGAACTTGTTGCAAACACCGTCACAAATACAGGGGTAGCGGCATCAAATGTACAAGTAGCCGCAAACGCAATTTTAAAATTAGCTAGTGATACGGGTAGTATCTACAGTATTGTACAAGCGGCTAATTTTGAAGACGATATTTATTACCAGAGTCACAATGCAAAGACGCTTATGAACGAGACTGCGTATCTCGCAGAAAGCCTATCTCAATACAGTATGGAAGCTTCTGGTGCTATTGCCGAAGTAGCTGCTGGAATCTTAGCAGACAAGGCAACCGTGACAGATACAGGAGTCAAGGACTTATTAAGTGTCACTACAGCAGATCTTGATACGGCAAGTGCTACAATGACGACAGCAAATGAAACATTGGCAAGCACAAATAAAGCAGAAAAAGCAGCAGAAGGAAATCTTGAAAATTTAAACTCCATCTATTATGCTTCAGAATCTGCGTATCAATTAAATAATGAAGAACTCAATCTGGAATTAATAGCGCAAGAAACAAAGGATGAAAAGAGTACAGATCTTCAGTATACCGTCTCTTTTAATCCGTTTACAAGTGCTTTTACAGGACCGAATACAGGAACAAAACCATACCCTGTAAGTACGTATTATGTACTGTTGGTAAAAGATGCTGTAAAAAAGAACTTCTCGATTGCAAATGCTGAAAATATCATTAATAATGATAAAGAGAATAAGGATAGCAAATATAAAATGATACCTGCAACGGGTACAACAGAACCTTATTCTGCATTAATTCCAACTAAAGATTTAAAAGATTTTAATGGCGATCCTTTTGAATTAGGAAGTACGTATGTCGTATTTGTATATGCTGAATTATCTCCAGAGTATAAAAGAATCATCAATACATTTGATAATTACTTAACAGCATCATCTCCTTCTTTTTCTATAACAAATCATTTAATTCCGGCTTTTGATGTTGTAGTAGCGCCTAAAAATGTGGAATTAGCATTAAAGAAAGGAGCTGCTACCGATCCACCAACACCTCCAGTTTCTAACAAACAGACAGTACATTTTAATATAACGAGTAAGCTCCCTTCTAAAGTGATGTATAGATGTATTTTCCTTCCTGATAATAAAAAGTTTACCAAAGGATTATTAACGATAGGTGAATTGGTATCTATAGAAAATGAGCAACAGGCATTACAAGATCTCGAAAATGAATACGCTAAAGACATTCATGAGCTTGAAAAGTTATTATTAAATGAAAAAGATAAAAAAGAATCATTAGCAGAAGAGATAGAAGCACTTATAAAGCTAATTGAAAAGGAAATTAATGATAATGGTAAAGCGTCAGTAAAGTCTAAAAAAGAAAAAGAGGCTAAGACAAAATCACTAAAGATTTGCCAATCTAAAATAAAAGAATACGAGGAAAAGCTTAGAAAACTAATGACCGAAATTCAAAATGCAGCTATTGAATATTCACACATGGCATATGAAATACCAGGATTTTGTTTTGATCTCATGATTGCAGAGAAGATTCCTGCAGGTAGTTATACAGAAGTAAAAAATAT
>JBLHOX010000010.1:0-20117 GCA_047623725.1 Dokdonia sp.
ATCCAGGGAATTATTCTGTGCTTTTTTTTACGCCAAAAAAGAAGTGTTAACCCTTTAGCTGTAGATTTCTTTCTATTATTCCTGTTTTCATTGTCGTTTTTTAACTTGATCTATGCCTTTTTGGATATGAACTTGTTTAAATATCATAGACCATTGCACATGTTTCCATTTCCTTATAAATGGCTGATAGGTGCGGGGTTCTATTTTTTTATAAAAAACCAATTCCCTGTTACAGAAGGCAAATCATTACACCATCAAAAAGAATGGTATTTGCTAGCGCCAGCATTTGTTTATTTATTCCTGAGGATGTATTGGTTCTCTATTGCTGTTCGGGAGAATAGTTACCGAATTACGTGTGCTGTTGTTAATTCAGATTTTTTTAGAATTCACGAATTCTTTTTCTTGTTTTTTACCTTTTTTATGGGGGTTGCTTCTTTGCTTTTTCTAAAGAAAAACGAACAAAAAATACATTCTAAATCATTGCCTACAGTAGCGTGGCTTAAAAAGTTTACATGGGTATTTATTGGTGTTAGCGCTATAGAGACTGTACTGTATACATCAGACTTGATTATTAATGCTGGTTTTGAAAGCTTCGGGTTTTATTATGCTACGTTACTTATAAATGTGGCATTTATTTATTGGATTGGTTTTATGGGATTCACAAAATCAAAACTGTTTTTTAATACATTTAAGTATACTCAAGACATATCTGAGGCACCTTTATCTGATATTGCAGAAAAATTACATCAAGCCATTCAAGTAGAGAAAGTATACCTGAATCCAAATCTTACATTATCAGAAATGTCTGTACAATTAAAGTGTACTCCTAAAGAACTTTCAAAACATATCAATGATGTTTTAGGGATGAACTTTTCAGAGTATATTAATATGCATAGAGTGGAAGAGGTGAAGGTATTAATGACTTCTAAAGAGGCATCAAAATACACCTTAGTGACACTGGCTGAAAAGGCAGGTTTTAGTTCTAAATCTTCTTTTAATGAAACCTTTAAAAAAGTAACAGGAGAAACCCCTTCTGCTTATAAAAAGAACATAAAGAAGTCATAAAATATGTCCAAGATGTTGTTTTCTGGACATATCAATCTTTAAAAATACCTTGTTTTAGAGGGGTTAGGTTCATATTTGTAGTAACTAAACGCTAAATCTCTTTATGAAGAATTCCTTTATTATTTTACTCGCCTTATTAGGATCTATCCAATATTCTTGCAGTCAAAAACCAATAACACCGTCTGAGTGGCTTATGGAGAATACCCTAGAATTACAACCTGATGGTGCGTACGATTTTTCTCAATTAAAAGAAGTTTTGAAGGATAAACGCATCGTTGCTTTAGGCGAAAGCTCTCACGGATTAGGAAAATACTATGAGATGAAATCTGCATTAGCGATCTACCTGCATAAAGAAATGGGATATGAAGTCCTCGCTATGGAAGGAGGCCTTGGAGATATTAATCTTGCCTATGCAGATATTGATACGATCTCGCCTAAAAACCTACGAGACTATACACTTTTTGGAAATTTTAAAGCACAAGAAGTAGATACACTTTTCAGCTATATAAAAGAGACAAGTACTTCGGACAAACCATTTGTATATGCTGGGTATGACACTCAATTTTCTTCCAATTATTTTATCACAAAAATAGTACGGCTACTTGCTCCTATAAACAAAACCATGTCTGATAGTTTTGGGACTCGGATTTATTCTTTTCAGAAATCGTTTCAAGCAGCACGTAATAATGATTCTCTTGGATATATAAAACATCGTGACATTTATATTAAAAACGCAACAGATGCTAGTGCATTAATACAAGAAAAAAAGGACTCTCTTATACAATCAAAAACACTGAGTACCGATGAATATCTAGTTATTCAAAGGACATTGGACATGTATGTCAGATCTACTGATCTAAGTTATGAAGATCGTTATATGAGTTATCAACTTAGAGATGAGCTTATGGCAGAAAACTTAATTTGGTTACTAGAGGAAGTGTATCCAGATAAAAAAATCATTGTTTGGGCGCATAATGGTCATGTTGAAAAGAACTCGGCAGAAGGATACAACTTAAAACTTATGGGACACTACCTCAAAGAGAACTATAAAGCTGATTATTATTCCGTTGGACTCTTTACGTATGAAGGAGATATCTATCAGTTTTGGACGGGAGATACGATACCTTTTAAAAATAATGACAGCACTGCTATAGAAAAGCGATTTTTTAATACCCATAAAGAGATTTCTTTTTTAGATCTGTCTGAGATACAACAAACAACCTCAACACAGTGGCTCTTTGAGACGACTACAGGATTTGAATTAGAAAATGGAGGCACCATTCCTTTTATTCCTACAGATCGTTTTGATGCGATACTATCCATTAAAACCTCTGGAATCCCTACGTATGATTGATAGATGAAAAGCTCTTAAAAGGAAAATAAAATTCTAAACACTTGCTGTGTTTGTACCTAATATTTTATTCAGAAAGGAGAATATATCGCATAAAAAAATGACGCCGAAAAATTGAATTAAGCTTCAGCGCCATTTTGTACTGTGTTATATATTGAAAATCTAAACTTTATTCTTCGTCGGGGTCGGCTTCAATAACTTTGTTACAACTAAATAGAAGTAGCAAAAAATTAATTACTACTAAAGCACCGATTATTATAAAAAATGTATTCATCCCCTGGGTTATTAGTTATACCTAATAGATGCAAAAAGTTAGACAAGGTTGCGTCTAAAGTTAAAAAAAATACAAATTATTATAAATTAACGTAAAAATATTCTGCAACCTTCTCTTTTTTAATCATTTGGAGTTCTAATAATTTTGACTCAACCTGGTAAATTTCTTCAGATGTAATTTGTTCTTGAGACCAAGTAGTGCCCGATAACCATTTTTGGATGTCTTCTAGTTTTTGTTCATATCGATGTGCTAGTGTACGATCTATAGAAGGGATATTTTTAAAATCACGAGTCACTTGATTAATGATATCAAGAACAATTTTTATTTCATCGTTTTTAGAAGCAATTGCATCGGGATGACCAGCAATCACAAAACAACTCCAAGGCGTAGGAAAATCACCTAATCTTTTAAAAATACCAGAATCTACGATAGGCTTTGTGGTAAAATGTTCCCACATAAAGTAATCTGCATCTCCATTGGTAAGAGCTTCAACTGCATTTTCCAAGGTGTTTATGACTTCAAAATTTAGTTTTGTAGTATCCCATCCTCTTTGTTTAGCTTGGACGTGTGCCATCACATGTGACCCAGATCCATATCTACTTATCGCTGCTTTTGCAAACTGAAGCTCGTCTATAGCTGTAAAAGGACTATCATGAGATACGTGTACCCCCCATAAGAGAGGAGAAGAAACATATAATTGTAAAATCTTTGAAGGATTTCCGTTTGCAATATCTTTGATAACACCTCCAGTAAGGATGACCGCAAGATCTATTTCTTTGGCTCGTAATGCTTTATTCATCGCACCCGTACCTTCAGGAAAATCAATCCACTCTACAGATACACCAGCTTTTAAAAATAATCCTTCTTCTAAGGCTAAGTGCCATGGAAGATTAAAATGCTCAGGAACGCCCCCTATTCTTATGTTCTTCATTTATAATCGTACTATGGTGTAAAATTACATAAATCCGCTTACATAGTAGTAATACGGTCTAATGTATATTGTATTAAACGGTCTATTGATGTACTTGACTGTGTCGTAAATTGGCCAGAAACTCTATTGGCTAATATCACATTAAGAGAGATCGCTCTGTGTCCTAAAAGTTTAGCCAAACCGTAGATACCTGCCGTTTCCATTTCTAGGTTGGTTATTTTGCTTTCGCGAAAGCGGAATTCCCCCAACTTCTGGTTCATCGTGGCATCTGAAGTTTGTAAGCGCAACACTCTGCCTTGTGGGCCATAAAAACCAACATTGGTTGCCGTAAAGCCTTTTATAAGTTGATCAGATTGGAAATGACTTGCAAGGTCACGATCACAAGTAACTACATAAGGTTCACTTTTTTGAGAAGCCCAATCCATGTGTTTTATAAATGCTTGTTGAATCTCTGGATGCTGAATATGGGTACTATCATAAAAATGAAGTAGTGCATCGAGACCTATAGCCATATCACTTAAAAGAAAGCTGTCTACAGGAATATCTTCCTGTATAGCGCCACTAGTTCCTATACGAATAATATCAAGCGAGGTATGTGTCTCTTTTACTGTTCGTGTTTCTAAATCAATATTAACAAGCGCATCTAGTTCATTAAGGACAATATCAATATTATCGGTGCCTATACCTGTAGAGATAACAGTAATGGGTTTTCCTTTATAGGTTCCTGTAGTTGTTTTAAATTCTCTACGTTGTGCTGTATGTGTAATGGTATCAAAGTAAGCCGTTACGGTATTTACACGATCAGGATCTCCCACAGTGATCACTGTTGGAGCTACGTGTTCTGGACGAATATGCAAATGATATACACTACCGTCAGGATTCAGAATAAGTTCAGAAGCGGGAATAGCCATAGCGTTATAATTTTATAAGTTGATGTGTGTCTTTTTTGTATTTGTATGCATATTTTGAAACCCCTCCAAAATGGCACGGTTTCTTTTGATCTGGTGCGTGTATATGATCGCCATTCAGAGCACGTTCTCCTTTCTCATTGACTACAAAATATGCTTCTTGATGTTCAAAATAAGAACGGAGTCTTTTGATCATTTTAGATACTTGCATATCTCCATATCCATAATATCCTTGATAATTAAGAACATATCCACATAACTGACGCTCAGATGTGATTTGGTGTTTTTTTATGAGTTTTAAAATATGTAATTCTAAGGTGTTTAATCCAGACTGCTCTTCTGGAAAACGTTTTTTATGCGCACTAATACAGTTAGATAAATAGATAAAACTGCTATCTTTTGCTAGTATGGGTTGTAAAAGCAAATGATCATCATTACAGTATAATCTCCAAATTTGATCAGAAAGTAACTGATCGTTTCTAGTTAATGTTTTTTTGTTTTGATAGTGATCCTGTAGCTGATCATCAGTAAGTTCAGAAAGCCCTTTGAGATCTTTTTCTCCAGAAACGCGACCGCTACACACAAGAAATAAGGATTTTTTACAACCAACTTGTGTAAGATAGCTGATACAAGCCATCATATTGATATGACAAAATAGATCATATTCAAACCAAAGTACGATCTCATCATAGTCATTATAATTCCTGATAATTTCAAGCTGACTAACAAACTTACTATGATAATTAGTGTCTTTTATATCATAATCTGTTTCTAAAAACGAGGATCGAGTCTCTATAAAATTTTGATCTCCTATACTATACGTTGTTTTTCCTTCGCACAACATCTCTCTCCAAACAGCAAAATCTCCTTTGATATCAAGGTCAAGAAGTCTATCGTTTAGACTGTCACCGTTAGTGATATGAAGTGTTCTTGTAGACAATATGATACTATTTTGTTTGTGTATTTATAGGAAGTGATTTTCTTACTATAGACTCAGGACTCAGGACTCAGGACTCAGGACTCAGGACTCAGGACTCAGGACTCAGGACTCAGGACTCAGGACTAGAGAGACTCACCCTCCAACACGCTTTACTTTAAAACCTTTGTCTTTTAGGAAGCTCATGATTTTATCACGGTAATCTCCTTGTATAATGATTTGCTCATTTTTAAAACTACCGCCTACGCTTAGCAATTTCTTAATCTCCTTTGCAAGGAGTTTAAAATCACTATCGGCACCTGTATATCCTTCTATAATCGTGATAGGTTTGCCTTTACGCTTCTCATATTTACAAATAAGGGGATCATCTTGCATCCATAAAGTATCGTCTACTTCTTCCTGAATTTCAGGTTCAGAAGGCGTGTGATCTGGAAAAAGGTTTTTGAGCTGATCTTGTATGTCCATGAATTATTCTTTAATTAATCCAATCTCAACAAGACGTTGATGTAAAAACTCTCCAGCTGTGATATCATCAAAAGCTTTTGGATGTTCTTCTGTAACACATTCGTCCAGACAGTTTAATTTCATATCACTACGCGGATGCATAAAAAATGGGATGGAATATCTTGGGGTGTTCCATTGTTCTTTTGGTGGATTCACCACTCGATGAATCGTAGAACGTAATTTATTATTAGTAAGACGTTCTAACATATCACCTACATTAATCACAAGTTCATCTTCATTTGGAATGGCATCAATCCACTCTCCATCGGTACGGAGTACTTGTAAACCTCCCGCAGATGCTCCCATAAGAAGCGTAATTAAGTTGATGTCTCCATGGGCTCCGGCACGTACGGCACCTTTTGGCTCTTCGGTGATAGGAGGGTAGTGTATAGGACGTAAAATACTATTCCCGTTACTCGCCCAATGATCAAAATAATACTCATCAAGCCCAATATATAATGCCAATGCTCTTAGTACGTAAATACCTGTCTTTTCAAGCATTCTATAGGCTTCCATTCCTGTAGGATTAAAGTCAGGAAGTTCATTTACTACTACATTCTCTGGATATTCTTCAATAAGGTTTGCATCTTCATCTGCTTCTTGTCCAAAATGCCAAAACTCTTTTAAATCTCCTTCTTTCTTCCCTTTGGCATGTTCTTTCCCAAAAGAGATATAGCCACGTTGTCCGCCTAATCCTTCAATCTCATATTTAGCTTTTTCTTCAAGAGGTAATGCAAAAAAACGTTGCACTTCTTTATAAAGTCCATCTACAAGGGCATCATCTAAAAAATGATTCTTTAAAGAAACAAAGCCTATCTCTTCATAAGCAGTTCCTATTTCTTGTACAAATTTTTGCTTGCGATCGGGATCATCACTCAGAAAGTCGGCGAGATCTACACTTGGTATATTGTTCATCGTTGTTGTCTTAAGTCGTCGTATTACAAAGATACAAATTTTAGTGTGTGGGCGTACGCTTTCGCGAAAGCGTACCAGAAAATCATCTATCTTGTCGGGTTTAGTTTTTCAAGGGGCTGTTCATCCAGTAATCATCTATGTTTTCTAATGTATTAATAGGTTGATTAAGGTAAATAGGTCTATTTTTTGACATATATCCATTCCCGAGAAGTAGCTTTTTATTTAATTTGAGTTCCTGCACAAAAAACTCTCTATACTGATAATAGGTATCTGCTTCTTGCTCGTTGACTATATTGCCGTCAACATCTTCAATGTTTTTTACTTCAATAACAGTCTTGGTACTATCTGTTTTTTTGCGAGATGTTTCTCTTTCTGGACTAAAAGCCAGCTCTCGATCTTTAGGATACAAAAACACTGTATTCTTTTTTACAGAGATACTATCAAGATTGACCTTTTCATTGTGATACCATAATTTGTAATTATTTTTTCTTGTGGCATCTTTGGCAATAGGTACATTGTTAAAGATGAGTTCAAACCTTTTTTCTCCATAGTCAATGATCAATTCGGTAGGTTCAAATTTTGGAGGTTGCAAGACATCAAAGGAGTTGTTGAAGGAGATGTAATTGGGATACATTCTATAGCCTTCTGACTGATATTCTACAATGATTTCATAAAGTAATCTATTTGATTTGTTGTTATCTCTTAGTATTGATTGAGAAAGCGCTTCAGGCAAATTAGCTTTTTTTCTAGGTCCTGTCGTGTCAAATACCGTATATTCTAGTTTATAAATTTTGAAATCACCTTTGCTTATATAGATCTTTCCTACTGCTTTATAATTTTCTTGAGTTTTAACAATTCTGATGACATAGAGTTTGGTATCGGCAATTGAAGTTTCAGGGAGGAGTTTGAGTCTATGATTTTTGATTACATCTGTATCAAGACGATTGATAAAATCATAGCTATCAATATTATAATTACGTATCGCATCGTGTAATCGGAGTATGGTATATTCATTACCGCCCTGACCGTCTAAGGTTGCATTTGGGATGACTTTATTTCTATTCACATAGTCATAAGGTCGCGCCGCAATGGTATCTATAGGAAAATTAGAATTTCTTTTGTAGGTGTATAATTGTATGTTGGTATTCTTTTTGTCTTGATACCCAAATCCAAGATCAGAAACCCCCATAATGGCTTCGTTAAGGTTAACATACTCTCCTTTTTTTATTTGATAATCTCTATAATATCCCACATAAGAAAATGGATCAAATGGGTAGTTGTCAGGGATTTGTTCCATCGCTTTACGTATGATCGCTCTGGCGCTAAGTTTCTTTTTTTTATTCTTTTTGGAGCCTATAATAGTGACCGTGCTAAGCGCCTCTATTTTAGCGATAAGTTTTATGATGTTGATTTTTTCTTTGTCAAGTTGTGATAATATGATTTCTTGTGATTCGTATCCGATAGATGAGATCACGATGGTGTCTCCTAGTTTTTGAAGTTTTTCAGGAATTTTAAATCCTCCATCCATATTTGATATCAATCCTTTAGATTTATTCTTTACACGGATCGTAGCAAAGGAGATAGGGGTTTCATCTTTGGAATCAAGTAACCGACCTTCAATAAAATCATCTTGTTGCCCATAGATAAAAGGGGATACTAGCACCCCCAATAAAATGGCTAATGATCGTATTGTAGGAGTACGTGAAGGCATTGGTTTTTTATTTATAAAATTAAGCAACTTTTAGCTTATAAAGTGCTCTTGAATAGCCTAATTGATGTTAAAGTTATATGAATTTTGTGCACTGAAACGCCTTAGAGAGGCAGTATTTGAAATTGCTGTATGTATGTTTAAAGCGAACTATGAAGGTTTATAAATAAAGTTGAAAATACCATCATTTTTCTAAAATTACGATATCGTTTACGTTACAATAATACCTTACATTTGTTATAACAGAAGACATACTAAATGACGACTAAAATAGATTCTATAGTACCTTTTATATACGATCGTACATCACTAAGTGATGACATGCTTTTACAATTGTATAAAGCAATGCTTACGCCACGATTGATAGAGGAGAAGATGCTTATTTTGCTTAGACAGGGTAAAATTTCAAAATGGTTTGCTGGTATTGGGCAGGAAGCCATTTCTGTTGGCGTTACTACAGCGATGCAACCAGAAGAATATATACTACCAATGCACCGTAATCTTGGGGTTTTTACTACCCGTGAGATTCCTTTATACCGCCTTTTTGCACAGTGGCAAGGAAAAGCGAGTGGTTTTACCAAAGGACGTGATCGTAGTTTTCATTTTGGAACACAGGAATATAATATTGTCGGGATGATCTCGCATCTTGGTCCGCAACTAGGCGTTGCCGATGGGATTGCGCTTGCTCATAAATTACGTAATGAAAAAGCAGTGACGGCTGTTTTTACAGGAGAAGGAGGGACAAGTGAAGGTGATTTTCATGAGGCGCTTAATGTCGCTTCTGTATGGCAATTACCCGTTTTATTTTGTGTAGAAAATAATGGATATGGACTTTCTACTCCCACAAGTGAGCAATACAATTGTGAGCATATAGCCGATAGAGCGCTAGGATATGGCATGGAAAGTCATATCATAGATGGTAATAACATATTAGAAGTATATACTAAAGTAAACGCGCTTGCAGAAGACATGCGTGAAAATCCGCGGCCTGTATTATTAGAGTTTAAAACCTTTAGAATGCGTGGCCATGAAGAGGCAAGTGGGACAAAGTATGTTCCAGAAGAACTCATGGAAACTTGGGCTAAAAAAGATCCTCTAGATAATTATAAAAGTTATTTGGAAGAACTAGGTCTTCTCACCGAAGAAATGCATGAAGAGATGGCTTCTCAAATAAAAGGAGAAATCAATAAAAATCTTGACATCGCTTACAAAGAAGAAGCTATTGTTCCTGATCTAGAAACAGAGCTATCTGATGTATATGCACCTTTTACATATCAAGATACACCTCCTAATGAGAAGACAGAAGAGAAGCGTCTTATAGATGCTATTTCTGACGGACTTAGACAGTCTATGGAGCGCAATGATGATCTTGTGATTATGGGACAGGATGTTGCAGAGTATGGTGGCGTTTTTAAAATCACAGATGGTTTTGTAGAGGCCTTTGGAAAAGGGCGTGTACGTAATACGCCTATCTGTGAGAGTGCGATTGTAGAAGCAGCTATGGGACTTGCCATTAATGGTAAGAAAGCGGTAATGGAAATGCAGTTTGCAGATTTTGCAACTTCTGGTTTTAATCCTATTGTAAACTATCTAGCAAAATCACATTACCGTTGGTCACAACCAGCCGATGTCGTAATACGTATGCCTTGTGGAGCCGGTGTGGCAGCAGGACCTTTTCACTCGCAAACCAACGAAGCTTGGTTTACACATACACCAGGACTTAAAGTAGTATATCCAGCATTTCCTTATGATGCCAAAGGATTACTAGCAGCCGCTATAGAAGATCCTAATCCTGTATTGTTTTTTGAACATAAAGCATTGTATAGACGTATACGTCAAGAAGTGCCAACAGACTATTTTACATTACCAATAGGTAAAGCAGTTTCTTTAAAAGAAGGAAATGAGGTGACTATTATTACCTATGGAGCAGGAGTACATTGGGCTTTAGAAACCTTAGAAAATAATACGGAGGTGTCTGCAGATCTTATTGACTTAAGAACATTACAACCTTTGGATACAGAAGCTATTTTTGCATCTGTTAAAAAAACGGGGAAAGTATTATTGCTTACAGAAGATTCAGGTTTTGGAAGTGTGATGTCTGATATTTCTGCTATGATTTCTGAAGAATGTTTTGAATCTTTAGATGCGCCTATACGTCGTGTGACAAGTTTAGATACTCCAATACCTTTTGCAGAGCAATTAGAAGAGCAATATCTTTCGCGAAAGCGTTTAGAAGACACTTTAAAAGCACTTATAGCGTATTAATAAGAAATAACATTCAAACTTAGATATATTAATGACTAAGTTTGAATGTTAGCCACATATAAACTATGACCTCAACATTACACCTCAAAGATATTTTTCCAAAGGACTGGTTGGACAATGATGGAAAGGGAGATGTATACATATCTGCTTATCACTGTTTAACAAATCTATTTGATAATCCTAGTATCCCTTTTTATACAGGAACAGTAATGGATACTAAATATTTGATTCTAAAAACAAAATATCAATATCAAGAGGTTATTAATGAGTGTTTAGGCTTAAAGAATGGCATACCCAACATGCAACTTGAAATAAAGACCAAAGTGACTGATGAAACTCCAATTATTATGTTCCTGCTCAAGCATAATGGATACTCAGAATACGAAGTGGTTCAAAAACTACAAGCAGCAAGAGGTTTTTTAACTTTAATAGAGGGTGAAAACTCACACTATTGGCACTTAACCGATAGAATTTTTCACTTTCCAAAAGAAAACGATTCAGTTTTAGGTAAGTCTTATAAATCTCCAGAATCAAAAATTGCCTTCAATAAAGGAATTCAAATTGACGACTTTTCCAAAAAAGTTGAATCTTTAGATGAGAATATACAAAATCGAATCCATCTTGCTATGAGGTGGTTGGATGGAGCAAAACATGAACAAAATAGCTTAGACGAATTCTTGAAATTATGGTTTGCTATTGAGACATTAATTATGCCTGACACATCAAACATCAAACCAATTAAAGATTTCCTTCAAAGCGCTTATTCATTAGACTCCAACACAATATCGTATACATTTAACATAGGGAAGATTTTCAATTTGCGAAGTAAAATTGTACACGAGGGTAAAAATATTGGAATTCATTCACAGCTAATTGAATACCTAAAAGGATTGGTATATGATTACATCTGCCACATAACCAATTCAGTATTTGAAAAGAGAGCATTATCAATAATTAATGATCGTAAATTTCCAGTTCATGAATGGATGCCTTAGAAACATGTGCTAACACTGTATATACCAAATAGGGCGTTCGGTAGTTTACGAAAGTTCAGTGCTATTAACAAACACCGCCAAATTTTTAATTTGGCTTTTAAGATGAATAAGTTAAAAACAAAATATAAAAATGTGGCTCAGAGCAAAAATGAAAGTCTATCTCTTTCTACTGCCCTACTTGCCATATACTAATCGTTATGTGTTACTTTTTAGTAAGGAACACATCCATAACTATTGCATTGCCCTGGGCAACCGCAGTTTGGAGAAGCATAACAATCATCTCCATGACCTTTTCCAGCACACCCCATTGAACATCCTGGCATACGACCTCCATTTACTTCTTTTTGTGCACTAGTACTTACTACTTGAGCACCTTTAAGGTTCATTAGTTTTTTCATGATAATAGAAAATTAAGTTAATTAGCCTGACTATTTAAAGACATTCAGGGTAGTGTCTGTAATGTGTTTTCTAAAAGAGTAGAAAAGCATTTTTTGTTACCCTGTAGATTGATTTGAGGAGAGTAGAACTGTTGATTTTCTAGCAATAAATAGCTTTTAAGAGAAGACTAAAAAGTATGTACTGTCATTATTATAAATACATTTAGGACTATATAGCTATATAGTCCTAAATGTTATGAATTTGTATTCTAGTATGGGATACATCCTTGAAAACTAGAACATTCTCCTGGGCAGCCACAGTGACCTTGATAATAACAACGAGCTCCATTTGGTCTTCCAGCACAGTTTCCATTACATAGTTTTGCACCTCCATTTACTTCTTTTTGCTGTACTTTGTTTAATGCTACAGCTCCTTTAAGGTTGATTAGTTTTTTCATATTTACAATTTTAATAAGTGAATAAGCCTGATAATTTAAAGACACTCAGGATTACGTCTGTAATTTGCTTATTATTTATGAGTATAAAGTATGTTTTATTACTCCTATTCATATGATTTAATAACCTTATGTGTATGTGTAAATTCCTTTTTAAGAATATTAAAAAGGATATGTCATTATGATTATAAAGTAACATTCAAACTTAGATAGTATACTCTAAGTTTGAATGTTATCTAGGATATCCTACCAAGGGACACATCCATAACCACTAAAACATTGTCCAGGACAACCACAGTGACCTTGATAATAGCACATAGAGCCATTTGGTCTTCCAGAGCAGTTTGCATTACACAGCTTTCCACCTCCATTTACTTCTTTTTGTTGAGCTTTGTTTAATGAGACTGCTCCTTTCAAATCGATTAATTTTTTCATAATTTAAAAATTAAGTTAGTTATGCCTGATTATTTAAAGACACTCAGGATCATGTCTGTACTATTTTTATTTTATAAGAGGGTAAAATATTTTACCCTCTTATATGTTGTCATAACACTATTCTAGTAAGGTATGCATGTACCACTTGAACATCTTCCTTCACATCCACAGTGTCCTAGATGGAAACATTGAGATCCACTGGGTCTTCCAACACAATTACCATTACATTGTAGGAAGGGTTTACGGCCTCCGTCTACTTCCTTTTGCTGGGCTTTATTTAATGTTACCGCTCCTTTAAGATTCATTAATTTTTTCATAATACAAATATTAAGTTAATTGACCTGAACATTTAAAGACACTCAGGGTCATGTCTATGCGTTTGTATTATAGGGATTAACAGAATATTCTATATAAGAATACATGATTTGGTATTCTTGTCATTTGGGTTTTATATATGCACGATGAAAACTATTATAATAGATCTCATACATATTTGATATACAGTATGTTTTATTTGAAATAAATAAAAATCTTCTAGAATAATTATTATTATTATTCTCCACAGTTACCAAAGCAACACACTTGTCCTATAGGACATTCATTATCAGATTTGCAAAAAGCTATTTGCGGTACTGATTGTCACTAGTTTGGGCGAGGTTTTAGACAACCTCCTTGGATTTTTTTTTGAGTAATAGCTAAAGTCTTAGCTCCTTTAAGATTCATTAATTTTTTCATAGCAATAATATTTAGTTAATAATTCTGAACATGTAGAGACACTTACGGTCTGTCTATGCGTTTGTATTATAGGGATTAACAAAATATATTTTATTGAAAATTAAATCGTTTTTTATTTTTATGCAATTGTACATTTTATAGACACGCAATGCTTTGTCTTTAATACTATTTATGAAGTCATAAGAGAACTGTCTTCTATAACGTCTGTAGATTGATTTTGTAATTCTAAAAGATCTTCTATAAATAGGGATAAATCACTTCTATCATACTCTCTAGGGTATTGATTTCCTTGTATGTATAAAGCGGGTGTAAAATTGATGTTGTTTTTTGTACACCATTCTTTTTGAGCAGTTAAAACATCCAGATAATTCGCATCTATAGCGCTTTGTTGTTTTAACCATTGTTTTAAATCAGCATTATCTTTATAAACTTCGTGCATCATCTTTATACAGGCAAGCTCTCCTTGCGTATTATACGCATGTACTAAGTGGGATGTGACTTGGTAACCTTCACCTTCAGTATCTTCTACATTTACATTAAAACGGATAATGACTTTGATATGATTACTAGATTGTTTTAAAATATTCTCAATATCAGTATGTGCTTGTTTACAATAATAACATTGAGGACTTGTAACTAATACGACTTCTAATGATGAGTCTCTATTCCCTAACACAATTTCATTAGGTAACTGAAGGTCATTTACGATACTATCGTTTTCTTGTAGTAATGTATTGAATATTGAAAAATTTCTTTTGAATTTATTACTCTCTATCTTTAACTTATCTAAAGCTACTTTTTTGTGTAGCAGTGGTTTAATCATAAACCATAAACTCACTATAAGTAAAATACTTATGACATATAAACCAATCTCTTGTATACTAATAGATAAGAAAGCAGTTGTATTACCTGTTATAAAAACAGTAACACTTTGGAGTATAAGAACGCCTGCAATACCTAAACATAATGGACACCATTTCTTTAAAACACTTCCTTGATAATATATAGAGTACAATACAAATGGAATCGCTAACAAGGATAACCCTGATACAATACCACTAATATCAATGCCGCTTAATAAGGCAAAACAATACACTAATGCATAACCAGCAAAGGCAATAATACTTGCATCACTCAAAGTCAATACCCCACCTATTTTAGCTCCTTTAGAATTTAAAACAGCATCACAACTTGTTTTTTCTGAAAGATTACAAATACTCGCAGTGCTACTAGACTCTATTCCTAAGGAATGACCTACAATGAGCACACCTAAAATCAATCCAATAGTACTCAAGAAGTAATGAATACCTTCAAAAACTAACGTTTTATTAAGCAATGCTATACCTACGCCTAATCCTATGATGATAAATGCCCATTGCCATATTTTAGAACTACTCGTAGCCTTTTCCTCTTTAATAGTCTCATCCTTTTCTACAGCCACTATAATGCCATCCCAACTCTCAAAGAAGTCGTCATTAGATATGTTTTCTACCTGTTTATGATCAGTATATACATTAATGGTATTATTTTTTTTCTCAATAAGACCCAGATACATTCCTTTCTCTCCTTTTACATTCGCTATAAAAGTAGGAGGTAATTGATCTAAAGTATCTTGGTCTGTAGGTACTTGCAGCGCAAGATTAGGAACTCCAAAGTGTTTAAGGACTCCTGTCAATGCATGTAAACTTGGATATGAAGGGTGACTCAATAATTGAAGTTTCAATTCCTCCTTGTTAAGTCTAATTTTATTAGTAATTAATAACTTGTCAAGGATATTAAATAATTGATCCTGCATATATCTTGAGGGTGTATATTGTTAATAATTAAATTCTAAGTTACATTTTATTTTATAATAAATAAACATTTTTTATTTATTAAGTTCAAAGTATCATGTCACTAAGTTATTATTTGTCAAATAATTAACAATGTCAAATAGAAATCTTAAATGTGATTTTAGTTTTTGATTATCAGATAGTTATGTTTTGTACGGATTCCCGTAAAGTAGTTTTTATGATATGAAAATAGGAAGAATACTCAACGTAAAACTAGTGAGAATTTTTTTTAAAAAGTTATAATTTTTATGGTTCTTAGTTATTATATAACAACTATTTTTACTGTGAAGCTAACTTCATATATGGATCATAAGCAATTAAAAGTTCTAATTATAGGTGGTGGTCTTGCAGGTCTTACAAGTGCCATTCATTTAATAAAAGCGGGTATTGAAGTAACACTCATAGAAAAAAACACCTATCCCAAGCATAAAGTTTGTGGAGAATATATTTCTAATGAAGTCCTTTCATATCTAGAAACATTAGGAATCCATCCCTTTGACTATCAAGCAAAAAAAATAGATACATTTCAATTTTCAAGTATATCAGGCACTACATTAGAGATCACACTTCCTCTAGGAGGTTTTGGTATGAGTAGATATGCCTTGGATGCTTTGATGGTTAAAAGAGCCTTAAAATTAGGAGTACATGTAGTACAAGCTACCGTAACAGATGTTCAGTTTATAAAAAATGAATTTCAAGTGACTACTAATGACCATCAGCACTATACGGTAGATTATGTATTAGGCGCCTTTGGGAAGCGTAGTGGTATGGATATTACGCTTTCGCGAAAATTCATAAAGAAAAAATCCGCTTGGTTAGGAGTGAAAGCACATTACAAAGCAGATTTTCCAGACGACCTGGTTGCACTCCATAATTTTAATGGAGGCTACTGCGGACTCTCAAAAGTAGAAACAGGTCACGTGAATGCCTGTTATCTTGCTGATTACACATCCTTTAAAAAGCATAAAAACATAGAAGAATATCAACACAAAATTCTTTGTAAAAATAAAGCACTCAAACATTTTTTTGAAAATAGTCAAATGGTATTTGATAGTCCTATAACCATAAGCCAAATTTCTTTTGATAAGAAAGAACCCATTGTTAATCACATATTCATGATAGGTGATAGTGCAGGATTGATTCATCCCCTATGTGGTAATGGAATGGCAATGGCAATACATAGCGCTAAGATTATTTCAAGCCTATTAGTCCAACAAAAATCAAACACATACACCAGATTACAATTAGAACAACAGTATATAAAAGAATGGAATGATGCTTTTCAAAAAAGACTTAAAATGGGACGATGGATTCAAAATGCATTACAACATAAAAAACTCACACGTATGGGAGTATCTATAGTAAGTACCTCTCCTTATTTATTAAAGACACTAATTAAATCTACACACGGTACATTATTAGTATGAGAGACCTTACATTAAGAGCTACTGACCCAGAACTCATGGATGACCCTGAGATATCTCAAATAGATTTAAAAGATGCTCTTACAGACATCTCTAAAGTCAATAAATTGCTAGGAGGAAACCGCATCACCATCAAAGCAATAGAACGCCTTTTTAAAGAAAACCCTTCAAAAAAAGAATGGACTATTGTAGATGTAGGTTGTGGTGATGGAGAAATTTTACGCCTTATCGCAGATTCTTTTAACTCAAAAAATCTCCAGATACACTTAGTAGGTTTTGATTTGAGTGCGCAAAGTATTGCTATGGGTAGAGAATTATCAAGCACCTACCAAAATATAGATTTAAAAGTAAAAGATATATTAACGATTGACAATGAGTCATTTGATTGTGATATTCTTATTTGCACTCTTACATTACATCATTTTAGAGATCAAGAGATTCTTGTATTTATGAAACAATTTGTAGCACTTGCGCAAGTTGCGGTTGTTATAAACGACCTACAAAGAAGTAAAATCGCGTATCAGTTATTTAGATTATTTAGTCGTATTTTTATCAAGAGCCATGTCGCTAAAAATGATGGACTTATTTCTATAGCAAGCGGATTTAAAAAACACGAACTAAAAATAGTTGCACAACAATTGAAATTAAAACATTCTGAGATTACTTGGAAATGGGCATTTCGATATCTGTGGTTAATTAAAACCCTATGAATGTAAAGATTACAACGGTAGCAAAACAACTTCCAAAATACCATAGATCTACAGATGAAATTATCCCTTTTCTGGACGTATGGCTACATGATCAAGATGACCGTTTTAAACGTAAAGTTAAAAAGATCTTTGGCAATGCCGCAGTAGACAAACGCTATAGTATCATGGCTCCAGAAGAAGTCTTTACAGCCACGAGCTTTGAAGAAAAAAATGACATCTATACACGAGAAGTTGTAAAACTAGGAGAACAAGTACTTGATAAAGCACTTACAAAGGCTAACTGGTCACCACAATCTCTAGATTATATCATTACGGTAAGTTGTACTGGCATCATGATCCCATCACTAGATGCCTATTTAATTAATAGCTTACAATTAAGACAAGACATTGTGCGCTTGCCAGTAACAGAAATGGGATGCGCTGCCGGTGTTTCTGGGGTGATTTATGCCAATGAGTTTTTAAAAGCAAATCCAGGAAAACGCGCTGCTGTTATTGCGATAGAAAGCCCCACGGCTACCTTTCAGCATAACGACTTTTCTATGGTAAATATAGTGAGTGCTGCTATTTTTGGAGATGGAGCTGCCTGTGTATTACTCTCCTCAAAAGAAGAAGATGAAGGTCCAGAAATTGTAGATACAGAAATGTATCACTTCTATGATGCACAACACATGATGGGTTTTAAATTGGTAAATACAGGATTACAAATGATTCTAGATCAGAAAGTGCCAGAAACCATCGCACAACAGTTTCCAGATATTATACATCCGTTTCTAGAAAAAAATGGATTAGATATACACGCCGTACAACATTTGATATTTCACCCAGGAGGACGCAAAATTGTCGAAACCGTTGAAGACCTTTTTGGTAAACTCGGCAAAAATATAGACGACACAAAAGAAGTATTAAAATTATATGGCAATATGAGTAGCGCCACGGTACTCTACGTTTTAGAACGATTTTTAGATAAAGAACTACCCAAGGGTGACATAGGAATTATGCTCAGTTTTGGACCCGGTTTTTCTGCGCAACGTGTATTATTAAAATGGTAACGACGATGACACAAGAGTATATAGGTAAATGGGCGATAATTTTAGGTGGAAGTAGTGGGTTAGGACTTGCTACTGCACAAAAACTTGCCCGCGAAGGCATGCATATCTGCATTGTACATCGTAGCAGAAGGAGTGTTTTAGCTACTTTTGAAGAAGCCGTTCAGGAAATGGAATCTCAAGGCATTCAGGTAATGACCTTTAATGTAGATGCTATGAATGCTGAAAAACGAGAAAACGTTATTTCTGAATTAGTAAAAACCATAGGAACTTCGCAATTTAAAACCCTTGTTCACAGTGTGGCAAGAGGGAATTTAAAACCACTACATACCGATGACGGCCCCGTTTTGAGTACCGACGATTTTATACGTACCGTAGATGCGATGGCGATCAGTTTATATGATTGGGTATCCGCTTTCGCGAAAGCGAACTTATTCTCACCAGATGCCAGAGTCATTGGTTTTACCAGTGAAGGAAGCCGCAAAGCATGGAAACAATACGGAGCCGTTGCCGCCGCTAAAGCAGCCTTAGAAAGTATCACCCGAAGTATTGCGTTAGAGTTTGCACCTGTGAGTGTCAAAGCAAATTGCATACAAGCAGGCGTGACAGATACAGAAAGTCTACGCTTAATACCCGGCAGTGATGTGATGAAAGAAAAATCCATAGAGCGGAATCCGTATGGGCGCTTAACACTTCCAGAAGATGTGGCAAATGCTGTCTATTTGTTGTGTAGAGACGAAGCGTCTTGGATTAATGGAGCCATTATCCCTGTAGATGGAGGAGATCATATACGATGAGAGGAGAAGAAATCATATCGCTATTGCCTTATACAGAACCCTTCTTATTTGTAGATGAGATCGAAGAAGTGAGTACACAATCTATAAAAGGATCGTATACGTTTAAAGAAGATGCGTATTTTTATAAAGGACATTTTAAAAACCATCCTGTAACACCAGGTGTTATCTTAACAGAATGTATGGCGCAAATTGGATTGGTAAGTTTAGGTATTTATTTATTAAAGGATAAAGCGCAACTTGATAGTATGAAAGTCGCCTTTACAAGTGCAGATGTTTCGTTTTTAAAACCCGTATATCCAAATGAAAAAGTAACCGTAGTTTCAGAAGTCAATTACTTCCGGTTTAATAAATTAAAATGCCAAGTAAAACTATATAACCAAGCTAATGACGTTGTGTGTCAAGGAGCATTAGCAGGTGTTTTTCAAGTATAACTATGAAAAAAAGAGTAGTCAT
>JBLHOX010000011.1:0-18847 GCA_047623725.1 Dokdonia sp.
AAAGTGCTTCAGGAATAACTCCCAATAATTGGTTTACAGAGATTTTGTGGTCTTTAAATACTGACATAATTAGCTGATTATCAGTAAATAAGATACGAAAATTATATCAAACAAACAAGGTAAGTGACTGATTTTTAGTTGACTAACTAGTAGTTTAATATGCGATAAAAAACAAAAAAGTCGGAAGAAAAATCTTCCGACCATGACTAACAAATTTGTCGCCTTTTTTTAGTATTCGATTTTTATGTTTTCTTGTTTTTATATCGATGCAATAATCGATCTACTGTTTTAAAGAGTAACTCAGCATTTACTGGTTTTGTTAAGTAAGCATTCATCCCACATTCTTTTGCTTCATCTCTTTCTTCTTCTGTTGTACGAGCGGTTAAAGCAACTATTGGGATTTTCTTTATTCTCTTATCGCTATGACCTCGTATTCTCATAGCTGCATCATAACCATCCATAACCGGCATAGAAAGATCCATCAAGACAAGGTCGTATTGATACTTTTCAAGAAAGAGTACTACTTGCTCTCCGTTTTTTGCAATATCTAGACTATAGCTTCCTTCATCTGCAAATAATCGCATCATAAGAAGCTGATTAACTTCTATATCTTCTCCTAGAAGGATCCGGTATTTTTTCTTTTTATTACCACCGCTCCTTTTATCAGATCTTTTTTGAACCTGTAGGCCTTTGTCTTCTTTTTGATCATGAGAAACTCCTAAAGAAATTGTAAATTTAAATGCAGAGCCTTCATTTTCTATACTCTTTACTTCAAGTTTACTATCCATGAGTTGAGTAAGTTGCTTTACAATACTAAGGCCTAATCCAGAACCTCCGAATAAACCACGTTTTTCTAACTGTGTAAAGCTTTCAAATATGCTCGTAAGGTGCTCTTTGGGAATTCCTATTCCTGTATCTATAACTTCAAACGTTACAGGAATACGACGCATATTACGAGAAGAAGTAGATATACGTAATGTCACAGTACCTTGATGGGTATATTTTAAAGCATTTTCAAGTAAGTTAATTAAAATTTGGTTGAGTCTCAATTGGTCTCCAATGAGAAATTTTGGAAGGTTTGCCCCTTCATCTACAACAAATTGTAATCGTTTCTCGTTAGCTTGTAACTCGTAAGTTTTTACAAGTGATTTAGTAAATTTTTTAAAATTAAATCTCTTGTTTTTAATCTCTAATCGTCCTGCCTCAATTTTTGAGATGTCTAACAGGTCATCTACTATTGAGACGAGGTTTTTTGAAGAGTCTTTAACAATTCCTATTAAGTCTAATTGCTCTCTATCTAAACTTGTGTTCTCAAGGACGCTTAAAAAGCCTAAGATGCTATTGAGAGGAGTTCTGATCTCATGACTTACATTTGCTAGGAATTTATTTTTAAAGCCACGCTGAACATTTAATTCATGGTTTAATTCCTGCGTAATATTAAAGTTTATAATAGACTCATTACGCACTTGTTTTATTTGATGCACCGTTTTATAGTGATCTGTAAGGTCTTCCATAAACAACACAAGTTGTTTATTTTCAATGGTAACTTGTGTTCTAATATCAAAAAAACACGTCTTCCCTTTTATTTCCATTTGTACACAATAGAATTTTTGTTCTTTTCTATCGTCTTCAAAAAGGGAAGAAATTACATGAAAGAAGGGGTGAAAGTCTGTAATATCAGAGCCTTTCTTTATAGAAAACAAAGACTCGTCTGTATCTAAAACCTTATTTGTATTATCTACAATAAGTAATTGTGTAGTATTTTCTAAAAACTCTTGTCTAAGCTTATCAAGCATTCTCAAGTAATTGTGCTGCTACATTTTTAAACAGCAATTCAACATTATCTCCAGTTTTGGCACTAGAAAGATAAGAATGCTGAATATCTTGTGCTTTTAAATCTTTTAAAATAATTTCAGGATCGACCAAATCCACTTTATTTCCGATAACATGCACAGAAACGTGTGGAAATTTTTCTTTTAAGTGTTCCAAGTTATATTTTATGTCTCCATAAGTAACGGGCCTAGAAGCATCAAAAACGTATATAAAACTAGAAGCACCCATAAGATAGGATGATCTATATTTTGTGAAATCATCTGTCCCCTCAACATCCCATATCACTAGCGTAATACTATCTTTTTCTATATGCACCTCTTTCTTCATAATATGGACTCCTATAGTAACTGTATAGTTTTCTGAAAAGGTGTTTTCTACAAAACGTCTAAGAAGCGAAGATTTCCCTACCCCAAAATGCCCTAACAACACAATTTTTTTAGATACGCTCATCTGTAAAATATGATTTTAATTTTTTGGTAAAAATTTCTGAATTTTCTAAATCGCTTTTATTGACAACAAATTGTGCAAAATCCAAAAGCACATCTTCTAGTCTATCTTTATAGTCATCGTCATAAATACCGGTAACAACAACCGCAATATAATAATTTGAAAAGTTTTGAAGATGAATTGTAAACAATTCATAATCTATTCTCTCTAATTCCATTTCTGCTTTATCATACGCATCTTCTACAAAACTTTTGATAGCCGTTAACATTCCTGCTACCATATCTTCGTCTAGAGTTGGTCTCTTTGCATAATTTGCTTTAAGCAATCCTGATCCTTTTTCAATAATCATAATCTGCTCAATTCTTGCCTTATATTGTTCATACATCAATGCTGCTGCATCAATGTCTTCATTCTTTCCTGAAAACCAATTTTTAAAAGAAAACGTTTTATTGAGTCTCTTATTAATGTCTTCATTGAGTTTTTTGATCTCAGCTTGAATATACTTTTTTATCATTTTACCCATTACTGGATATAGTGCTTCAGCTACGGCATCTTGTGATTTTTTGATCTCTGTCTTTAGTGTTTCTGTTATTACAGGACCTAATCTTTTAGGCATCTTCTTAACAAAATCATCCATCCGTTCATCAAGTATTGGAGTGACTCTATCTAAAAGATGTTCTTGTTCTGATTCTAATTTTTGAATCTTAAGTACAAGATCTTTATCAAACTCACGCTCTTCCGTAAGTAAGATTTCTTTTAAAACCTCAAGTCTTTCCTTAGAGTCCATAACAGAGAATAGTTAGAACTATTAAGATTTTATACTCTCGCCTAACTTTATAAGTAAATTACCTAATTGTGATTTGTCTACTTTCTTCTTATCAAGAGACGCTGTCTTATGATTTAATGACTCTTCTAAATCTGATATACGGATATTAACATCTGTACTTAGATTATCAATAGCAGTCATAAGTTCCTTACGAGTATCATCTATATAATCCGATAGCTCTTGACGTCTATTTTCAAGCTCTTTTTTTAGAGTGTCAAATTCTTGGCTATATTCAGCCATGTTTTCTCCAAAAATAAGCTGCTTAATAGCATCTATTTTAGAATTTGATTCTAATTCACTTTGATTGCTCTGCTCTTTACTTCCTTTAGACATAATTTAATGAGGGATTCATTGCCTTATAGCAAATCAAATATATAAAAAATGACGATAAGCGACTACATATATAGGGATTATAATGATTCAGCCATAAATTCTTCTGCTTTTTCTACCATTTTTTTGCTTCCACAAAAGAAAGGAACCCTTTCATGTAGCTCTTTAGGTTGGAGGTCTAATATAGGAGTATATCCATCACTTGCTTTACCTCCAGCTTGTTCTGTTATAAATGCCATAGGATTACACTCATACAATAATCTGAGTTTCCCTTTAGCATTTAGAGAGCTTTTAGGATACATATAAATCCCTCCCTTAATCATATTTCTATGAATATCAGACACTAAAGATCCGATATACCTAGAAGTATATGGTCGTCCTTCTGCTTCTTCTTGACAGTATTTAATATAGTTTTTTACACCTTGTGGAAAATGTGTGTAGTTACCTTCGTTTACAGAATAAATATTCCCTTCTTCTGGGAATTTCATATTAGGATGTGATAAGTAAAATGTCCCTATCGCTGGATTAAGCGTAAATCCATTAACCCCATGACCTGTTGTATACACCAACATTGTACTCGTCCCATATATAATATATCCAGCAGCCACTTGATTACGTCCTGGCTGTAAAAAGTCATCTATCGTTACAGGAGTTCCGGCAGGCGTAATCCTCCTGTAAATAGAAAAAATAGTTCCTACAGAAACATTTACATCTATATTTGAAGAGCCATCCAAAGGATCCATAAGGACAACATACTTATTTTGATGATCATCGTTATGTCCTTCTATGGTAATAAAATCGTCATTTTCTTCACTACCGATACCGCAAACGATTTCTCTGTTTTTAAGCGTATTTATAAAAGCTTCATTTGCTATGACATCCAGTTTTTGTTGATCTTCTCCCTGTATATTAGTATCTCCCGCTCCACCTAAAACATCAACAAGTCCTGCTTTATTAACTTGGTGATTTACCACTTTTGCAGCCAATCGAATAGCGTTAATCAAGCGAGATAACTCTCCCGAAGAGTACTTGAATTCTGATTGATTTTCAATAATAAACTCTCCTAGTGTTTGATTTTTACGAGCCATGGGATGTGTATAGGTTATTTTTTTGCAAAAATATTCAAAAAAAACACCATAACTATAACGATTTCGTATTCTTTTATCTGTATATATTTTTTTACTTTCGCATGCTTAAACAAGATTTCCTATGAACCATCTTATTCGCAAGGCTCAAGCCGAAGATATGTCAGATGTACTAACGCTTATAACCGAGCTTGCTGTTTTTGAAAACGAACCTAATGCTGTCAACATATCAATTGACACCCTTATTACTCATGGTACAGGCTCAAATCCTTTGTTTACCTGTTTTGTAACAGAATATAAAGGGGAAATTGTAGGAATGGCATTGGTATACTATCGATTCTCTACCTGGGAAGGCAAATCATTACATCTAGAAGATCTTATTGTTTCAAGAAAATATAGAGGAAAAGGATATGGCAAAGCATTATATAATGAAGTGATGCGTTATGCTATATCACAAGAGGTTAATAGAGTTGAATGGGTCGTTTTAGATTGGAATACAGATGCTATTACTTTTTATGAGAATAGCGGTGCTCTTTTCTTAAAAGATTGGCACCTTGTTCAAATGAACCAAGAGAGATTACAAAAATATATTCATTCAATATTATAAAGACGAGATAAGAAAATGCAAGTATTCAAATTTGGAGGTGCTTCCGTAAAAGATGCAAAAAGTGTAAAAAACATAGTAACTGTCTTACAAAAGACAGGTGCTACAAACGCCCTTATTGTAATATCTGCTATGGGCAAAACAACCAATGCATTAGAAAAAGTAATACAAGCATACTTCAACAACAAAAACCAAGTCTCCGAAGCTATAGAAGCATCTTATATATATCACTTTGATATAATTTCTGAACTTTTCCCCAAAAATCATCTTATTTTTGAAACAGTACATACACTGTTTAAAAACCTAAAAAACTTTCTAGACTATAATAAATCTCCTAATTATGATTTTGTATATGACCAAGTGATCTGTTATGGTGAACTTATATCTACAAAAATTGTAAGTGCTTTTCTCTCTGAAAAAAACATTAAAAATCAATGGGTAGATGCCCGCGAGCTTATAAAAACAGACACAAATTATAGAGAAGCCAAAGTAGACTGGGAAACAACTCAAAAAAACATTCAAAGTACAGTTCAAAAAGAAGGTCTTTTTATTACACAAGGTTTTATTTCTTCTGAAGAAAATAATTTTACCACAACCTTAGGTCGTGAAGGAAGTGATTACACAGGTGCTATTTTTGCGTATTGTCTAAACGCAAATAATCTTACTATATGGAAAGATGTTCCAGGTGTTTTAAATGGTGACCCTAGCGTATTTAAAAATACCAAATTACTAAAACGAATTTCATACAATGAAGCCATTGAGATGGCATTTTATGGAGCCTCTGTTATACACCCTAAGACACTCCAACCATTACAGAGAAAAGAAATACCTCTTTATGTAAAATCATTTATTACGCCAGATACCCCAGGAACATTTATAGGAAAAGGAATACAACTTGACCCCATGGTTGCTTGTTATATAGTAAAGAAAAATCAGATCCTTATCTCATTATCTTCTATAGATTTTAGTTTTATCATGGAAGAAAACATAAGTGACATTTTTAACTTGTTACATCGCTATAAAATGAAAGTAACAATGATGCAAAACTCTGCCATTAGCTTTTCTGTTTCTTTAGAAAATAAGTTCAACACATTAGAACCATTGCTTAAAAAACTTAGAGCAACCTATAAAATACGATGGAATGAAGGAGTAACTTTACTTACGATAAGGCATGCCTCTCCAAATGAGATGAATATGCTTTTACATGGTCGGAAAGTGCTTTTAAAACAAGAAAACAGAACTGTTACACAGTATGTACTAAAAGAAGAGTAAGTATTGTATATTTGATTCTTTAGTTGAAACATTAATTCATGAGTTTAGTTACCGCAAAAGAAGTTGCCCAAGCTATAAATGTTGATAAATTTGGCGTTTTAGGTACTTTCCTGGGGTGGTCACTTATGAAGGTTCTTAAAATCTCCAGTTTAAACAAAATCTATGATCGCAATAAACATCTAAGCGATCTTGATTTTTTAAATGCTCTTTTGGATGAGTATAAAATCAAATTTGAGATTCCAGAAGAAGACCTTAAAAGACTACCTAAAACGGGTGCTTATATTACGATTTCAAATCATCCATTAGGAGGTATCGATGGTATTCTATTACTTAAACTCATGCTCGAACAGCGTGAAGATTTTAAAATTATAGCCAACTTCCTTTTACATCGTATAGATCCTTTAAAACCTTATGTGATGCCCGTAAATCCTTTTGAGGATCGGAAAGATGTAAAATCAAGTATTACTGGTTTTAAAAATGCCCTTTTACATTTACAAAACGGAGGTCCATTAGGTATTTTTCCTGCAGGAGAAGTATCTACCTATAAAGATGATAAACTCATTATTGATAAACCTTGGGAAGAAGCAGCTATAAAGCTTATCAAAAAAGCAGAAGTCCCTATCGTACCTATCTATTTTCATGCAAAAAATAGCAGACTTTTTTACCAACTATCACGTATAAGTAGTACCCTGCGTACAGCCAAACTACCTAGTGAATTACTCACTCAAAAAAACCGTACGATTAAAGTACGTATTGGGAATCCTATAAAAGTAACTGCACAAAAAGAATACACAGACCTTCCTAACTTTACAGAGTTTCTTCGTAAGAAAACATATATGCTAGCAAAGTCTTTTGAAACAAAAAGTCGTTTAAGCAACATACCGCAAACTCTTAAAACTCCTAAGGAACCTAAAGAAATAGCTGTCTCAATAAATAGTGACTTAATCTTTGAAGAAATTGATAAATTCCGAAAAAGTGATCGTCGTTTATTACAATCTAAAAACTACGAAGTTTTCTTAGCTCCTGCCAATGAAATGCCAAATACACTTCAGGAAATAGGCCGCTTACGCGAAATCACATTTAGAGCCATCGGAGAAGGTACAAATGAAGCTATAGATCTGGATAAGTTTGACCGCTACTACCACCATATGTTTTTATGGGATAGTGATGCTAAAAAAATCGCAGGTGCCTATCGTATGGGACTTGGTTCTGAAATATTTAAAAAATACGGAATAGATGGTTTTTACTTACAAGACCTTTTTCGTTTTGAGCCAGAGCTACATACAATGATGAGTCAAAGTATAGAGATGGGACGTGCATTTATCATAAAAGAATACCAACAAAAACCAATGCCTTTATTCTTGTTGTGGAAAGGGATTGTACACACAACATTACGCTTCCCAGAGCATAAGTATCTTATAGGAGGCGTAAGTATTTCAAACCAGTTTTCAAATTTCTCAAAATCTTTGATGATTGAGTTTATGAAGTCTCATTATTATGACCCTTATGTGGCGCAATACATTCACCCTAAAAAGGAATTTAAAGTTCGTCTTAAAGATGCTGACAAAGAATTTGTTTTTGACGAGAGTGCTGCTGACCTCAACAAATTTGACAAACTCATAGATGAGGTAGAACCAGGTTCACTAAGACTTCCTGTACTTATCAAAAAGTATATCAAACAAAACGCAAAAGTGGTCGCATTTAATGTAGATCCACTTTTTAATAATGCAGTAGATGGCCTTATGTATATACGTATTGCAGATCTCCCTGAAAATACGGTAAAACCTGTCATGGAAGAATTCCAAGCAGAACTTGAAAAGAAGTACGGCCATAAAAATCAGGAAGAAGAGTAATTTTTCAATATAAAACGATCACCCTTAATTTATACTTCTGATATACGCTTTCGCGAAAGCGGTTACAACATCTTAAACCCAGATGATACAATAGAACTTCGTGATGAGGTTTGAAAGTACCATAAAATAGGATGTTTTATCAATTTCAGTATAGCACCGCTATGGTTATATTGAAAAGCCTGTACTCAGTTTGACTGTGTATCTAGGGAAGCGTACTATTTTGCAGTAGTTTCAGATCGTAATAAATTTTCTATTGCATCATCTGGATTAAAACTAGTATTTATATAATGCTTTTCCAGCAGCCTCATAGGTATCTCCTGTCGTCCAGGTAGGCGTAACAGGGTCATTCCCTATATTTCGTCCTGCAAGAACATAAGCTCTGAAGAACTTATATAAATAATCATAATCTAATGTTTGTGCCTCATCACCTGGCCTGTGATAATATTTTGTCACATCCCCATTAAATGCTGTAAAACCTAAAGAAAACGTAGGCGAAGGAATCCCTTTTGCAGCAAATCTCACATTGTCACTTCTATCAAAAAGACCTTGCTCTGGAGCAGGATCATCAACAGCCGTTAATCCAAAAGCACTCGCAGCATCTTTGATATGTTGCTCTGCCGTCGTTCTAGGCAATCCTATAATAGTTGCTAGCGATGTATCATTATAACCCGCATTATCACTATTAAAACAATACACCATTTGTTTAAGAGGCAATACAGGGTTTTCTACATAAAACGAACTTCCTAGTAATCCCTTCTCTTCACCCGTAAATAAAATAAATAACGCCGATCGTTTTGTTGGATACTTTGCGAGGTTTTCTGCCATACTCAACACCGTCGTTGTTCCTATCGCATTATCCCGAGCTCCATTATAAATAGTATCTCCCGTTTCATCTGGGGTTCCTATACCCACATGATCATAATGCCCAGAATATATAATATACTCATCTTTTAATTTTGAGTCTGTCCCTTCTACCACACCTATCACATTTTGAGATATCACCATCTCTTTTTTACGGCTACTCATTTTAAGTTGAACAGGTACAGTTGCATTCTGAGTAAAGCTTTCAGCCAATTTGTGATCTTTATCCAATACCCATACATAAGGAAATGTAGGTTCTTCACTCTCTTCTTTGACAATGCCGAGAGAAGAAGCATTAAAATTATGCTCAATAAAACCCCACATTTGATCGGCTGCATTTAATAACTCAATCACTCCTACCGCTCCATTTTCTTCAGCCAATTGTTTCTTTTTTTCTAATAATCCAAAAGCGCCACGTGCATCTGTTGTCTCTGCACTACCCGCTTTTAGAATAACTAACTTCCCGTTTACAGATTTCCCTTTATAATCTTCTTCTAAACCATACCCCAAATAGATGGCATTTTCAGAAAAATCTATGGCTACAGCATCCAACAATGCATAATCTTTTATCGCATTTCCATTAATAGCAATCGTAACATCTGTTGGAGGTGATGTTTTTTGAAGGTTAACTTTCTGGTAATAATTTCCTGTTTTAGGATTAGGTTGTACGCCATAACTACGTAGTGCATTTGCTAGATAGGAAGCAGCGATTTTATTCTCTGGAGTTCCCGTCTCTCTCCCTTTTAATAGATCATCGGCTAGAAAATAAATATGCCCTTCTATTTTTGATTTTGTAACCGTCTCTTGTACTTTTTCTTTATCACCTTGTCCAAAAATGATCCCTGTACTTAAAAAAGCGAATAGTAGAAATATTGATTTTTTCATGAGTCTTTATTTATACATTAAAAATAAGTATTCTATAATATATAAGGTATGAAATAATTTATTTGATCATATACATACTTATCTCTAACTTTAAAGATTGTAACTATCTGATTAGATTCTCATGAAACAAGCTACAACCATCGATGAAGTCATCGCCATTTTGGGAGACATTATCACTACAGAGATAGCCGATAACAGTAATCTTGCTTTCTTCCCTATACTTTACAAAAAAGTAACGGAACGTATTAAAGAGGGTATTGCCCAAAAAGAGTTTGATGATAACCCCAGAATGGAACGTCTGGATGTGATTTTTGCAAATAGATATCTAGCCGCTTACTTTACCTACAAAGAAGGGAACAAACCATCAATAAGTTGGGAAAATGCTTTTGAAGCTGCAAAAAACCAAAAGCTCTTGATCTTACAACATCTCCTTTTAGGAATCAATGCGCACATCAATCTGGACTTAGGTATTGCCGTTTCAGAAACTGTGGGATCCCAAGGGGATTTACAAAATATCCATGATGACTTTAATAAAATCAATGCTATTTTAGCAAGCATGGTCGATGGAGTACAACAAAAAATAGGGCGTGTCTCCCCTTTCTTTCATTTACTGGATAAAGTCGCAGATGGCAAAGAAGATCTCATTGCCACCTTTAGCATCAATATTGCTCGTGACGAGGCGTGGATATTTGCCAATGACTATCACGACGTTTCAGACACCGAAGCGGTCTTCACAAAACGTGACGTATCTATTGGAAATCTAGCACTTAAACTTTCTACCACCAAAAGCAGAATTTTACGATCGGTCATCCGCTTTATACGTTGGTTTGAACGTAAAAATGTTGCACAAGTAGCCGAGGTTTTGAGTAGCTAGTTTACTTATAAGTGCTTTTCCACAAAATCTTGACAATATGCTTTGATTTCATTTCTCGCTTTCGCGAAAGCTACCTCAGTATCTTCCTCATTGCCTACAAACTTTGATGGATCATAAAAATTATGGTGCAATCGTGTGGCGTCAGGTGCGGCAATAAACGGACAGTTTTCATATGCATGATCACATACGGTGATGATGTAATCCCAGTTGACTCCTTCATACTCATTTACATTATTTGACGTATGTGTCGTAATATCTATTCCCTCTTTTGCCATGGTAGCTGCCGCCCCAAGATTTATACCGTGCGTTTCTATTCCAGCCGAATAAATGGTAGCTTTATCGCTTGCCATCAAATTTAAATATCCATGTGCCATCTGGCTGCGGCAACTATTTCCTGTACAAAGTACGAGTATGTTTTTTTTCATAAGTATTTTTATGCCCGCGAAGGCGGGTATCTTTTCTATTTTAATTCGTAATTATAATCCGATTCACTATTCCAATAATCCGTTATCTTCATTTCTCCATTTGAGTAATCCAATTCAGTGTTTTTATTTTTCTTTAAAAACTCATATAATTCTTTATCAGATTTCATTTTTTCCTCAATCACTGGAATTTGCAAAGCAATTTGAGTACCTGTTAATCCTCTGTTTTTCAAATCTGATTTAATTGATTCTATATCTACGCTTAGATAATTCTCCATACTCGAAATTATACTACATATCATATTGTTATCCATAACATAAAAATCAAATTTAACAGGTGTTTTGTCAACAGGTAATCTTTCATCAAAGTCATACTTTAATTCGGTGTTCTGAATCATTTGTTCTTTTGTGAGGTTAACAATTCCGTCAGAATTTGTTGGAATAAAGCTGTATGTATAATAACTCAATGAGTCAATATAAATATTTAGATGGCAGAGAACTTTTCCCTTTTTTAAATTCTCTCCATTTTTATCTTTTAATTGAACACTCATCTTATTCGGTAAAATTGGATGTTTTTTTTTCTGTAATTCGTTTGCGTAATCAGCAAATTTTTCAGCGCTGTCAATAACCATAGAGTTTTTATTATTCTCTTTGCAAGAGAAAAGTATTATTAGCATTACTATGTAAATTGTTTTTTTTATATTATACATCACTCAATCCAACCTGACTATTTCTTCTTTCTAACAATACGTTATCATACCAAACACCATCACGTTGCCCTAACTTCTCACGTACGCCTACTTGTCTAAAACCGCACTTCTCATGCAGTTTAATACTCGCTACATTTTCTGTAAAAATCCTAGCTTGTAACGTCCAGAATCCAGCATATTCACTTTCTGCCACAAGGTGTTTTAATAGCAATTTACCGATTCCTTTATGTTGTGCTTTTTCTGCGATATAAATAGTGACTTCGGCAACCCCTCGATAGACTTCTCGGGTAGAAAACGGACTCAATGCACACCATCCTAGAACTTCTTGATCTACTTCGACTACAAAACGACATTGGGGTAAAAACTTAGTATTCCATTGTTCCCAATCTGGCACTTTGGTTTCAAATGTAGCGATTCCAGTATCCATGCCTGTTTTATAGATTTTCGCGCAAGCGGAATAATCTTCTTTTTTAAACAAACGAATATGTACTTTTGTTGTCATTATAATTTTCCTTTTCAAGTCCCTTTCTTTTAGAGAGGGGATTTAGGGGAGAGGATTAACAACACCCACCACCTGGAGCGCATCCTCCTTCTTGTGCATTGACTTCAACAGGCGCTGCAACACCACAAGTTTCTTTTGCTTTACAGTCTGTAGGTTGTCCCGCTAATTTAAGGAGCAAATTAGTCCCACGTATTTCGTAATCGTTAACATATAGTTGTGCCGTGTGAAAGTTTGCATTGCTATATTCAATACGTACTTCAGAATCCATTACATACGGTTTCATTTGACCAACTCTGGATAAAATTTCTATCGCTTTATAGGCACTCATAAAGTCAGTTTTCCCCAACTCATTAGGATCTTCCCATAACTGGATGATGGTTTCTTTCCAAGCATCTACACCCGCGCCACAATCTACAGAATCAATGGTCACGTGCTTTACCTCGGTGATATGATAATTGGCTCCAACCAATAAATTAGGTGCATATTCAAATAATAATGATTTTCCTTGATGTTCTTTTAGTATGTCTAAAAATTCTTGTGTTTTCATAATTTATGCCCGCAAAGGCGGGTATCTATTTATAGGTTAATACTTATTTTATTCTTGTTGCTATTGTTCTTATTTTTTCTACCAATTTTTTGGTATGTACTTCTGTTGTAAACGGGTTCATAAATGTGGTGCGAAGCCACATTTCTCCTTTTAATACCGTGGAGACGATATAAAATTCTCCGTCTTCCAAAAGTGCCTTTCGGATGGCTTTATTTACTTCTTGAATTTGTGCTTTTGGAATCCCTTCTGTATATCGAAAACAAACGATATTACTTTGTGCTTCTAGTGCGATTTCAAAATCTGGACTTTCCTTAAGATACTCAGAAAACTCGTGTGCGCTATCGTAAAGTGTGGTGACAAAATCATCAAAAAAGGCAACTCCGTATGCATTGAGAATTGCATAAAATCGTAAACTCATCATGCTTTTGGTACACTCAAACGTCCGTTTGGCTAGATTATACCAATCTGGATCGTCGTTTTGTTCCCATAAATATTGTGCTTTCTGACTAAACGTAGCATAACTATCTGCGGTATTTTTAAAAAGCACTGCGGTAGTAATAGAAGAGGTTCCCATCATTTTATGCCCGTCTATAATGATAGAGTCTGCTTCTGTAATCCCTTTTAATAGGCGTTTGTATTTTTGAGAGAATATCGCAGCTCCTCCATGCGCGCCGTCAATATGAAACCAGAGGTTATTTGCTTTCGCGAAAGCGGAAACTTCTTCCAAATCATCATAAATCCCAGTGCTTGTAGAAGGGGCACTTCCTATAATGGCAATGACTTCAAAACCATTTTGTACAGCTTGATCATGATATGATTGCAAGAGGTCTGTCCGTATTTTATAATCTTCTCCTACGGGTACTTTGATAATACCAGCTTCTCCTAGACCCATAATTCTAGCCGAACGATCTACGCAATAATGTGCCTCTTCTGAAACCATAATGGCAAGTTTATGATCGTGACCGTCATTCCAAATATCTGAGGGTGCTTTTGCTTTACGGGCTGCTAACAATGCTGTGAGGTTTGCAAGCGTGCCTCCAGAGGTCAAAAAGCCATCTCCGTTAGCCCAACCTATAGTTTCTGTAAAAAATGCTATCACAACTCTTTCTATAGCAGAACTGGCTTGTCCCATTTCATACACAGCCATACCGTTATTAAGTTGTGCACTTAACAATGTGGCTAATGCTGAAACAGGGACGGTAGGTGCAACTTGATGCCCAATATAATGAGGATGATGTATGTGTATAGAACGTTTTAAAACGGTTTCAAAAAAAGAGGAGGTGTCATGATTTTCTTCTGTGTACGATTTCCAAAAAGCATATTCTTCTTGGGGTTCTACCCAGGTATTCATGGTCTTATTTTGACCCGTCGTATTTTGTTCAAGATGATGACTTATCTGTTGGATGAGGTCGTTACCTTGCTCACTAAATAGACGACTATCATAAGCTTTATGTAGTAATTCTGTGCTCATTATCTAACAGCATTTTACTCTTGTTGCTTCAAAGAAATCTTGAAAGTGTTGTTGTAGTTGTTCCCATTTTCTCAAATCAATACTATAGTATTGCGCCTTCCCTTTAAACTGACTTTTTAACAAACCTGCTTTGCGTATGACTTGTAGATGTTGGGAAGTTGTAGGTTGTGATAATCGTATTTTTTCTGAAATATCTTGACATAAACAACCATCGCAATCACCTATATATTCTAAAATAGCAACCCTGGCAGGGTTAGAAAGCACTTTAGCAAGGTCTGCCATCTGATTTGCTCTCATCGAGTGAATATGTCTTTTTGTAACGCCCATATCTTTAGTCTTTAGTCTTTAGTCTTTAGTCTTTAGTCTTTAGTCTTTAGTCTTTAGTCTTTAGTCTTTAGTCTTTAGTCTTTAGTCTTTGTAAAATTAAGAATTAAATGTAATATAGCAATATTACGATGTTAAATTTTACAAAAAAGCCTGAAAATGTGTTCAGGCTTTTTACTTTTTTATATTAGAACCAAGGTTTTTTACCTGCTTGGTATGTGTTATAAAACTCTTCGTCAGATTTTGTGAGATACATGATGCCTTCTATTACTCCTACTATCCAGACTAACGTAGTAGGGATTCCGCATAAAAACCAACCTACTGCACCTACCACCAACATAATAATACCTTCTTTTTGATATCCCAAAATAAATTTGTGAATTCCTAACCATCCCAAAAAAATGGCAAGTAAACCTGCAAGCATTTTTTTATTATCATTGTTATTGGTCACTTTATTCCATTCTTCTTTTGCGCTATCCGAGAACTCTTTTGCAGAATCTTTTACATCATCTGCAAAATCACTGGTTTTGTCACTTGCTTCGCCAGCCATTTTTTTTGCTTTGTCTTTAAGATCGTCCCCTTGATCTTCGTTAGTTTCTTCGCTCATTGTTTCAATTGTTAGTTGTTTTGAGTTCTAAAGCTATTAAAAAAAGAGCAGAAATAGACAAAAATTAAATTTTTTCCCTATTTATCAGATAGCTATTATGTCTCAAAATCATAAAAAAGCCTTATCTACAGGTTCCCATAACTCTATCTTATTTCCTTCTGGATCTAGAATCCAACCAAATTTTCCGTAATCATATTCTTGTATTTCACCAACAATGGTTACCCCTTCTTCTTTTAGTACTTTGAGTAGTTCTGTGAGATTATCTACTCTAAAGTTAAACATAAACGGTTTCTCACTAGGAGAAAAATATGTCGTATCTGATGCCATAGGACTCCATTGTGTAGAGCACTTATTTCCGTTTTCATCTCTCCACCAGAATGTCCATCCGTATTGATCTGTAGGAAGTCCTAAGTGTGTTTTGTACCATTCTTTTTGTGCGTCAGGGTCTTCACTCTTAAAGAACATCCCTCCTATTCCTGTAACTCTTTTCATATTCATGCCCGTGAAGACGGGTATCTTTTTAAATTAGTTAGTTTTATTTATTTTTTCTGTAAAATCAATCCTGAAATAATAGTGATAATCAATCCTATTACACTCACTAATGCAAACATAAATCCTCCTGAAAAAAGACCTAAACCTGTAAGTGACATACTATTAAATTTTTCCTTTTGTACTTCTGCGGCTGTAATGGCTTCTGCATTTCCTGCCTCTTTAGCAGATACTAGTAGTGCTTCTCCATATTCATGGTAAAAATCAGGATTAATTACAGTAACATATAGTCCATCTATAATAGCAATTCCAAATGCTACAAAGAGGGCGATTAATATGCCTAAAGCAAATGCTTTTGTAAAACTTATTTTTCCACTATTTTCTGTATCTCGAAAATACTTAATGCCAAAAAACACAAAAGACAATGCAATAATAATGGCAGTGTATCCTAAAATTTCTGATCTTCCAAAAAAGAGAGATAATGCAAAACCTATAGCTCCTGCAAACGCTCCATAAAGTCCATATTTAATACTAATTTTTTTCATAAGTGATGATGTATATGTTTTGATCAAAAGTAGCTAGAGCTTCTAAAAACAGAATCATACTAAAGTACCAAATCTATCCTACTTCTGTACCAATGTCTTTAAAATGGGAGGATATATAGCTCTTTTGCTCTTTGAATAGCTTGAGTACGGCGCTTTGCGTCTAATTTCAAAAGAACATTAGACACGTGTGTTTTTATGGTGCTTTCTGAGACGAAAAGCCGTGCTGCAATTTCTTTATTACTATATCCAGAAGCCATCTCTAGTAATACTTCATATTCTCGCTTACTTAGTCCTATGATGTCTATTTGTTCTTGATCTACTTCTTTAGGTACAGTTTCTTCTTTTCTAAATCGTTTTTGAATAAACACCCCTATTATAAAGAACAATATAGCAATACCACTTATGACAAGTTCTATGGTTAAATCTCCAGAAATTAAGGCATATCTGCTCAATTGAAGTAGTGCCAAAATAGCTAATGCTAATACGCCAAAAATCAAAACTGTCTTCTTCATCGGTTTTTAAATATACTAAAACTTCGCAAGGATTTTGTCTACAATGGTTTGTGCCAATTTGCGTTTACTCTCTACCGTCCATCCAGCAATGTGTGGTGTAAGTAGTACATTTTTTGACCTTATTAAGTATTGTAAAGGTTCTGGCATATCTTCTTTTGAGGTAAAAAGGTTCTCAAAAGATAATTTTTCATATTCTAGCACATCTAGTCCTGCTCCTTTTATCTTTCCGTTTTGCAGAGCAGTGACTAAGGCAGATGTGACTACACTTTTGCCTCGAGCTGTGTTTATGAGATAGAACGCTTTCGCGAAAGCGGTTATAAACTCCTCATCTACCATCTTGTTTGTCTGAGGAGTCCACGGTGTGTGTAGGCTCAATACATCTGTCTTTTCTTGCAATTCCTTTAACGAGACTTGACGCGCATTTGCATCTCCTACGCCTTCTAAAATATCATAACACAGTACTTCGCAATCAAAACCTTTTAGCTTTTTTGCAAAGGCTTTTCCCATATTCCCGTAGCCTATAATGCCGACCGTTTTTCTTTCTAGTTCTAAACCTCGATTGGACTCTCGATTCCAATGTCCCGCTTTCACCTCAGCATCTGCCTGATGGAGTTTATTAAACAAGGAGAGGATCATTCCTAACGCATGTTCTCCAACCGCATTACGATTTCCTTCGGGAGCGCTTATGAGGTAAATCCCTTTGCTTTCTGCATACGGAATATCAATACTTTCTAAACCAGCTCCTACTCTTGCAATAAACTTTAGTTGATGTGTCGCATCTATAAATTGCTTATCAATCTTAAACCGACTTCGAATCACAATACCGTCGTATGCTGAAATAATCTTCTCGGTTTCTTCTTTTGAAATCGTATAATTTTCTTCATTTACATGTCCAGCTGTAGCAAGTTGCTCTAAAAGCAACGGGTGATTTTTATCTAGATGAAGAATGCGCATGGTTGAGTAAAATTTAATTCAAAGATACGCATTGGTTTTTCCAGACAAAGAGTACAACATCACCGTTGTTATTTTAGCGTTTTATAGATTGACCTAGACACGCTGTACTTAAAATGCTTATAAATAGTAAGTTTTAGGCTTTTTTAAACCTTTTTTAGTACCTTTTTCAATCCTTATTTTTTTTACTATTTACTTGTTAATCATAGATTTGTATCATACAAATTCTTAAAATTTTATATCATGAAAAAAACAGTCTTACAGTTATTAGTTCTTGTTCTTTGTATCACAATAAGTCCGTATTCATATGGTCAAAAAAAGAAATCTATTAAAGTAGACTCCTTCTATTTTGAATCGCCTAATCCTTCTAAAAATCGATTCTTAAAAATTAGTAAATGGACTACAGATAGTCTCCCTATTTCTAATTACATAAATTATTCTAATACTCTTTTTAATTCTGAAGAAACTAGTTTTTCTTTGAAAAGATCTATATCCCTTTCTAATGACTCTGATTCAAAAGAGGTTCCTATTGAAATAAATACAGGCTCTCTAGATTTTTTTTTATCAGTAAACTGTAGTCTACAGTCTGGTATTCTTACTGTTGAAGTCTACGATCCAAAAGGGATTAAAAGAGGAGGTTTTTCAGTAAAAGAAAGTGTCAATAGCAATGACAAATCTGGTTGGTCAGAAACAGTAACAGGTGTTATTAACAAGAATTTCACAAACCCACTAGAAGGAATTTGGATTCTTAAGTTTATATCAAAAAAAGTAACCGCAGATATTATGATAAATACAAATGTCCAATAATAATTAGTCGTATTACTTTATGAAAATAGTTTCTATATTTTTTATATGCTTATTTAGTAATTGCTTGTTTCTGAAAGCTATTGCTCAAAA
>JBLHOX010000012.1:0-18135 GCA_047623725.1 Dokdonia sp.
TATTGTCAGTACGACTTATTTTTTTGCGTTAAGGATTGATGCGGCATCCTCGTAGTCATCACGGTACGTGATGATGTAGAGATATAGCGGAAAGCCTGACCCGTTAGGGAAACGCCCTACAAGGAATATTGTATTTTAGAGATTTTAATAGAGTGATAAGACCAAGTTGTTAAGTGATGCTGTAGTATATGATCACTCTAAGCTTGTACACAAAAAACGCTTATCGATGTCATGAAGTCGTATCGAAACTCCTTGGTCTTATACTCTTCCCAAGTTATGTGATGTTACCGACGCCTGTTCCCGTTTGGGCTGTGGCGCTTCCGGCTGTGACTACTGTTGTCATAACAGTACCTGACTTTATATAGGTGTCTATGGCAGTTGCAAGCTTATTAGCGATATTATTAATAGAGCTACCTCCGTCATCTTCTTTTGCTTTTTCTTCTTCAAGTAATGCTTTTATTGCATTTTCTAATGTTGCTTTTACTAAAGGCATGATTTAAGATTTTAATAATTGATTAATATTGTTTTGTACTTGTATGAAGTCCGCTATATTGATAGGTGGTCCAGATGGCCCTACGGGAGTGGTTACTGTAAGTGCTTGAATTGCTGAAAGTAAAGCGTCAAGCTCTGCGCGTAAATCTGTTACATCATTCTTTAAAGTAAATTTATCGTCTAGTTTAAAGTTGAGTCCGTCTTTATTAAAAAGTACCTCATCCGTTTTTATAGAAGCACTGTATCCATTTCCTTGATCTGTGGTAACTGTTAATTCGTTTTCCAGAAGGTTTACGACCGTGACATCTTCATTAATAGCGATAGTAGTTCCAAGCTCTGTAACTTCTATTTTTTGTTTGCTAGCTCCATCTGCATCTGTAAAATGTAGGGTCGCTTTAGAATCACTTGTGGTATCAAGATCAAAACATACACGTGCTACAGGGGCTTCATTTTGGATAGAATTCAGGACCGTTTTTTGTTGTTGTCCTGTTGCAAGTGTTTCTGAGAGTAGCTTCCCATTGTCATCATAAAATGTTGTGATTAGACTAGGGTGATCACCCGTATTTTGTGATGCTAGGCTATTAAATTCTATTTTGGCAATCGCATTAAAATCTGTAGGTGCTTGCCCTGGTATGGTAGGTAACGCTTCTTTGAATAGCACATGAAACTGATTTGCATTACTATCTATCTCTAAATATTGATTACTATCATTTTTAAAGCGTACAAACGTGCGCTCTACTTCAGAGCATTGAGAGATAAAAGCACGTGTCTCTACATTATCAATTATAGAGACAAGTACCCAGCTATCCACTTTAGGAATACTAATCACTCCTTGCTCTTCTTCTTGTATAGAAGCCTTTAGTCTCACGTTTTTTATCATAGCGCCGTCTGGGCGTATTACGTTTACTGTAAAAGCATCTTCTGGGCTATGTATAGCGTTTTGTGGCACATTTATGGCTACAACTTTGGCAGCACAGGTTTGGATTGCCATGTCTTTTTCGGCAATATTCTGTATTAAATCTTTAAGCTGTATCATACTATTTCTATTTTTCGTCCTAACTCAATCTCTTGTCTATATCCGTTTAATCCGTAGGTGCGAATGACTTTTTTTACTTGAAAAGTTCCATTTTTTTCCTTGTCTTCAGCATTATCTAGCGTCACCTTGTCTGTAGGTCGTATAAAAGGCTCTCCAAAGGTGGTAAAGCTCCCTTCTAGACCTGTGACTCTTTTTTCTAACGCTCTAAATGCAGCATATTGTACTAACTCGGCTTCTGCTTTTAATTTCTCTGCTTTAAAAAGTAGCGGCTCATTAGAGAGGTCTTCATCTTGTGCGTGGAGTACATACGTTTTTTCTAAAAGTCCATTTGGATCCCCTATCTCTATTTGAATAGGTGTATTTGAATTTTTAAAATATTTTTCTACTCGAATACGCGTATTTTTCACATCTTGTTCCACTACTTTTAAAGCATCTTCTATAATGTTATGCTTAAAGCGAAACCTGGCACTACCTAAAAATTGATCACTTCCCAAGGCATCATCTATAGCCGATAAAACAGGCGCTAATAATTGAAGACCTTCATTAAAAAGGCGTTTTACAATCTCACCTACTAAAGGTGTTTTAATAAAATTGCGTTCAATAAAACCTCCAATTTCTTCAAGCCCATATTTTTGAGGGTTATTAGTAATGGTCAGTACTGGCCCTGCGGCTTCCATCTTAAAGAAAGCACGAATGCCATGTTTTTGTAACTCCTCTAGAAGTTGGCAAACACTCTGGCCTCTTTTAATCACCATAGATCCTAGATCTTCATCAAGGGCATTGATTTTAAATGGAAAACCTAAAGCAGCAAGTCGTTTTGTAAAAAAATCTCTTGGATTGAATGACTCTATATTAATAGATGGATTTTCTGCAATAATATTTAAAGCATCAGATCCATCATTAGGAGAATCGTCTTCTACGGCTTTTACTTTTTTACAAGCATACATCGCATCTTGACACATAATCTTGACAGGTGCATCCCCTTCTACAGAAGTTATATATCCTCTAAAAGCAGGTTTGTAATCACCATCATAGCCTAAGAAAATCTCTATGAAGTTTTCTAACTTAAAAAAGTCGTGAATTGATAAAATACGATCGCGGTTATTGATAGTATTAAATTGAGAAGGGTTAAACTCTTCTTCAAGATTATTAAATACCTTTTTAGGCATTATAATCGTAGCGGTATCTGTTAAGGTGTCATAAGAAGACTCTATACGAACATCCTTCACATAATTAAATTCATAAGAAACAGGAGTGGGTATTAAACCAACCGTTTCGTACACTATAATTTTTGCATTTAAACTAAACATTGTCTCTTATAATTAATTCAACGGTTTCATCTGATGTGGCACTAGCCGAAAATTTTTGAATATTCTTTGTTCCTTCTATAGAAGGGATTGAGTAAGAATCTATCACAAGTTCATACACTCCAAAACGATTTAAAATAGCATGCGTAACTCTAAGTGTATACGGCGCATTTAAAAATTGTTTTAACAAGAATAGTTTGTCTTTAGGGTAATTTGTATTGCCTTTGTCACTAGCGATAAGACCCTCTATAGAGATGCTAAAATCACCATTGGTAATATGCTCTTTTACAGTAAACTCTCTCCCTTCTATGCTTTGCTTACTAATGTTTTTAGAACGATTTAAAGAAACTGTTACAGCATCTATACGTAACTCAGGTAACGAGATACCTGAACGGACTAACGGTTCAAAAATTAAAGGAGCAAAAACCCGTTGATTAAATTCTCCTCCAGCATCTACGATAAAATCCTGTCCTTCTGAGTTATTAAAATTAATAGCATTTTCTAGTGACCCTTGTGTAAAGGAACTATCTCTACCATCTAAAATGTCGTCTATATTGATTGTAAATCCCATAGTTGTTTTTTTAATTTGAATATATTTTTGAAAAGGCATTTGTGTAAACAGCCTCTAGTTGTGTGTTTTGATGTTTTTGTAGCCATAATGCTTCTTCCAGAAACTTGTAATACTCCTTAATAGAGAGTTGATATGGATCTACATGAAACGCATGTCGTATTAAAGCAGCAGATTTTTTAAATTCATCTTCCTGAGGAGTCGGATCAATAGAAAAGCTACTAGCAACTTTAATATCTTTTACAATAGCATTTGCTACGGAGAGTTTAAAGTCATCGTCATACGTCTCGTCAGAAAGTACACAAGCATCAAAAAGATATACCAATGCCTCATAAACATCTTCTTTGTAACGTTCTAAGTATGATTGAAATGTAGCAGCACTTGGCGTCTTACATAGTGTATAGAAATGTTCGTCTTCTGCACTATACTTTTTGATCTCTCCGTGTATTGCTTTTAATTTTTGTATATTTTTTTTATCCATGATTATTTATACATATTAGCATCGTTATACTCTTTTTTTATTGCTTTCGCGAAAGCGTCCCCTTGTTCCTTTTTAGTAGGGTTTGTGATATGTATTTCTCCAATAGAAAGTGCTGCTTTTGAAGGCTGTGCATTTCCGGTATTCAACGTGCTTATATCTGCTCTTGCGGGTGTTTCCCCCAAATCTTTTTTTGGCATAATGGTGTTACTCATAAGGCATTTTTTTTAATTAATAATTTGATACTAGAAGTTTTGGCTAGGGTGTATGAATCTATAGTTATTAGGTAAGGAAAACCTAGATCCATAGCTGTGTTTTGAGGTTGTAAAATTAGGTAAGAGGGGTGTGAGAAAATAGAAAAACGCCTTGTGTTATCAGTAGTTTCAGTAGATCGGAGGTTTTACTGTAACTACTGATTTGGGGCGTCTTAAAATTTCTAAAGGGTGATTTTTGATACTACTTTTACAGACTCAAATTTTACTTGATGGATGAAAATATCACACATAATATAGACATTAGCATAGCACATTTAGACACTCAGGAAACCGAGCAAGAAGTTTTGGATGGTGTTGTAAAAAGTGCCACTAGTTATATAAAAGAAGCAGAAATAAAAGAAGCAGCAAAACAAATAGGACAAGACTTTATTGCTGCTCAAAGCACTGTCCCGACCAAAGGAGGCGTTACTGGTATCGCTACTATTTCTACCAGTAACACTACTCCTTTGGTGTCCGCTGGAAATGCTTCTTTAACATCAGTTCAAAGCACTTCTGCTGGAGGGAATACAAGCACAGGTATGTCTTCGGGTAACGGTCAATCTGCGACTTCAAATACAATGTCCCCGGCTGGAGGAGGCGTTACTGATATCACGACCACTTCTATCAGTAATACTACTTCTCCAGCGTCCGATGGGTCAGGAAATCAAGTGTTACCTCCTGCGGTAGCGACCACTACAAAGCTATATGCAGGAATGCAAACTAGCCAAATTACAGTGCCTCAGAACGTACAAGGAGGTACGAGTACAACACCTACATTGGAAGAGGTGAAAACCTATGTAGAAGGGGAATACAGAAACTCAGAAGATGTTTCTAAGAAGAGCTATTGGGGTGGGCTTTCAAAAAAGCTCTCTGAAGGAGTTTCTATAGAAGACATTTTAACCGAAGATAGGGAGGGTGTTTATGGGGTGTCTTTACTTTCAGATTGGTATGACTCTAAAGGAACATTTTATGAAAATGAATTGTGTTTAGACTGGACAATAATTAAACCTCAGTTACTTAATAAATTAAAGTATTTACAGGGAAAGGATGCAAGTCTTAATATATATTATTCAGGATTGATTTCTCGAGTAAATAACGCAACAGATATTAGTCGATTATTTCAGGATCACGATGAATTGTTTATTATACTTAATCACCTTATTCCAGAAGGTATTCCTGCTACAATCCAGATAACATATAACAATCATGTTTATCCAGATTTAAGTCCTCAGAAATTATATGCAGATATAGGTATAGAAGATATTTATTATGTATGGTCAGGAAATTATTTGGATCTAGTGATTGTTAATGCGACACAGTATAGGTTTGGGGAAATAGAAACTACTAAAGATAATCCAAAACCTCCTAGAAAACATGGACAGTGGTATGATTATGATAGAAAACGTTATGCTACAAAATCAGGATCTAGTTTTTGGGAAGCAGCTATATATAATACAGAGAATGGCTTTGCTTATTTATATAGAACTATTGCGCAGCGTAATGCCTATTACAAATTTGCAGATGCCTATCTAAACTCAAAAGGAATACTTTCAGAATGGTATGCAGCAGCGGTTAGAGTAACTATGAATTCTCCTATACTGGGAGAAGTAGCTGTAGGTGCTGCTGGGAAAAATTCCATAAACTTATGGTTTCTAAATGATGAAACGGAGAAGTTTTTACGTGATGGGAACAAGTTTTTATTTCCTGAAAACATGAATAATGTTAAGCTATTATTAGAAGGTAAAGGAAAGATTAATATGACATTTACAGATGTAAATGGTGTCGAGCAAAGCTTTGAAGGACTCACTCAGAAAGAGCTCGATTTTAAATTGGTAGAATTTGAACAAAGCCTAGTAGGAGAATACCTTAAAGAGTACTTGGATGAGAACAGAAGAGAGGGAGTTCTTAGAGATTGGAATGAAATCTGGAACAATACCGCAGAGCAAGACCTAGAAGATATTATTAAGCAAATTAATAAGAATTTTAACTCTTTTATGGCAGAGGATCTGACGCAAGATATCATGAGAGAACATTTTACAAAAGAGGGTAGGATTGTTTTTGATTTCTCAAAATATGAAGACCGTGTCAAGCTAGGGCAAGTTATGGTAGAAGAGCTTTATTATAAGCGTAGTAAAGACATCTTTAAGAAAGAAAACTTTGATAAGATACTCGAAAATCCTGATACCTATAAGAATACAATATTTTCTTATGAAGAATTAGTTTATGATAAGAAATTAATTCCAGCTAAAAACCCATCAAAACTTAAAGAATATTATCTAGAATTACTGGAAGATTATAAACGATTAGAAGCAATAGTTAAGGATGATGAAAGACTTGTACAAGTCATGAAAGAAATAGGACATATTCTGGAAGATATAGGAAAAGCTGTTGGAGAAGAACTCTCATCTATGTATCAAGAAACAGAAGATTATATCCTAAATAAGATAGAAGATTATCAAGAAAAGGTATTGTATATTTTAGAGCATCCAATAGATTATGTGTCAGAGGAGGTTACAGATCAAGTATATTCTGCAGGAATTTTGCTTACAGACCCTCTACGGTTTATAGAAGAATATTTTTCTGGAGGCCCAATAATTGTTAAAAGAAGAAATTTAAGAAATAATAAGTGGAAAAAAGTGACTCAGAAAGAACAACAAGGATGGATAGCAGAAAAACGAGATAAGGTCGCTGCAAATGCTCTAGTGAATACCGCAAAACGTATTTATCCAGAGGTGGAAATGTTAGTTGCAGAAAGGAGTAAACAAAATATTTTTGAAGGAAAAGGAACATACAAAAAAACTGTTGCTATATTATTATATGAGTATGCTATGGGGGAAGGAAAAGCAATACGTGATTTTGGTTATAGTACTCATGATTTTGCTACTAAAATTTTGACAGATCGTGTGCAAAAAGAAATTTTAGATAAAACACTTGAGCTCTTAGAGCGGACAGATTACGACTTTGTGACCATACCAGATAGTATTGTACTAAGACCTGCATTGCCTTTTAGCCCGTCACCGGGTATTTTTGTAGAAAGTATAGATAAACACCTTAACTCCAATCTAGCACAACTCTTTATGGGAGGTGCTATTGTCTATGTTCGAATAAAAAATGGTAATATTGTAGGGTATATAGAAAACAAAACCACAAAAAACTCTTTGTTTTTACACATGGGCGTAGATAATGATGATAGAAATGATGAAGGGATGCAAAAAAGGTTATCTACTATAACACAAAGAATTCATTTTTCATTTAAACTGCCTAGTAAATATGATGCGTAACCTTTTTATTTTAATTTGTTTATCAATAAGTTTTATAAGTTGTTTATACCCTTCTTGTGATGATATTGTTGGTACATATTATAATATAGACGAAGGAGAAAGTATTACGCATTACATAGCGCTTAAAGAAGATGGTACGTATATACAATATTATAAAAATGATACTATAGAAAAACGGCACAAATCTACTTGGCAATGGGCAGAACAGCATTGTACTATAGAGTTATGGAATTGGCATGTATATAAAACCAGTAGTCTTAGTGATGTCTTTGATGAGCAACTGGGAGTGAGACGTGCTAATGAGTTGTTTGTTGTCAATGGGGAGGATTTGCGTCTTTCTTATGATTATACTCCTGATTTTTATAAAGAAGATCAAATAGAAGAAGTGAAACGATCTCGAGAAGCAAAAAAAGCGTATTGGGAAGCTAAAGATACTTTGTATTATGAAAATGGAGCTGTTAAAGAGATAGGTAAGCTAGATGGAGGTGATAAGTATGGCAATTGGCAGGTTTTTTATGAAACAGGCGAATTAAAATCTGAAGGTGTCATGGTAAATAATCACCCAGCTTTTTTATGGAAGTATTATTACAAAAATAGAAATTTAAAGAAGCTCGGGGCGTATGAAAATAGTGGAGGGAGTCCTAAAATAGGTCCTTGGGAATATTATCATGAAAATGGACAACTGAAAGAAAAAGGTATTTATATATATATAAAGGGAAAACCGATTAGAAGTGATGAATGGGAAATCTATGATACATTCGGGGAATTAATTAAGACTAAAAAATATAGATCTAGGGAGAAGTATTATGATAGTGTTTTTCATTCATTTAATAATGAAAAGACTAAAGAATATATAGAATTACAAAGGAGTAGACTTATAGAATCTGAGGATCAATTCTATCTAGAATATAAATCCTCTTTAAAAGATACTGTAAATTGATTATCAGGCGAGTATGATGCGTAACCTTTTTATTTTAATTTGTTTATCAATAAGTTTTATAAGTTGCTTCTACCCTTCTTGTGATAACATTATTGGAAAATATCACAATATAGATGAAGATGGAGTTATTCATTATGTAGAGATTAATGAAGATGGTAGTTACATTCAATATTATAAAAATGACTCTATAGAGAAAACTCATGAGTCTACTTGGCGTTGGATAGAAGATAGTTACTGTACTATAGAATTATGGGAATGGTATGTGTATAAAGCAACTGAGATAGATGATTTTTTTGGAGAAAAATTAGGTTCTCAAAGAGCTAACACACTTTTTTTTGTAAATGAAGAAGATCTACGTATTTCTCCTGATAGTGATCGTGCTTTTATCCGAACAGAATTTATTGAAAAGGTACAACAACGTCGAGCTGCTGAGGAAGCTTATTGGGCTAATAAAGATACTTTGTATTATGAAAGTGGGGCTGTTAAAGAAGTTGGAAAATTAAATGCAGGAAAGAAATATGGAAAATGGCAGCTTTTTCATGAAACAGGAGAGCTAGAAGCAGCAGGAGTGATGGTATATGATAAACCTGTTTTTTTATGGAAATACTATTATAAGAATGGTAATTTAAAGAAGGTAGGAACTTATGAGAATAGTGGAGCTAATCCTAAAATAGGTCCTTGGGAATATTATCATGAAAACGGACAGTTAAAAGAAAAAGGGATATATATATAAATAGAACCCCTAAAAAAAGAGATGAATGGAAAAAGTATGATAATAGTGGAATGCTTTTATCAACTAAAAAATTTCTTTCTCGCGAAAAATACTATGATAGTTTATATATGAGTGATGAATTTAATTATTCCAAAGAAAAAGCTACACAAAAACGCATAGAAAGAATTACAGATATGGATCAATACTACCTAGAATACAAAACTTCGTTAAAAGATACGGTGCGTTGATTACAGGATGAATATGATGTCAAGTGTATTCTATTGAATTGATAGACCTTATCTATAATTACTTTTAAAAACAGGTTGTGTTTTATTAAATACAGCCTGTTTTTTTTTATTACACCTTCTTGGGCATTCCCTTGTTACCACTTCATTGCATTTCGTTTATACCAAGGTCGGGCTATCCGTTCCTAGTTTTGACTCGACAGCGGTCGCTCGTCAAAAGCTAACCACTACGATCCCTAATGCACGTTTTTTACACACAAATAGTGCATAATAATACCTATTCTCTTTTTAAACCTCTGCACCAACATATCTAATTTCTTTTTATATAAAAAACTAATCATATTACAAATTGTCTTGTTGTAATAAGGATAGAAGTGGCATCCTTTTAAAACTTTTATATATGGTTTTAAAAGATATAACGGATAGCCTGACGCATTTATAATCGCTTCTTTAAAAGCGATTATAAATGGGGATTACCCCAAAACATGTGCGCTAAACATTTTTTTGTTGTCTTATTAAATTTAATGAAGCTATTATTTTGAAAGCTTCTAAAGCTTTTTTTAAGAAGTAGGTCGTGTTATTTTTACACCCTGTAATAAGATACACTTCTGTAATATGAAGTAGAAATACAGTAAAGGTGTTGGTCGTAAATGTGAAAAGCATTGCTCTCTTAAGACACTTTAGATAAGGTGTTATAATTAATGTATAACACATAATTTTCAAACAAATTATTAAATATAGATACGAATGAAACAAACAAGAAGTACTTTAAAAACGTATTTTGAGCGTGGAGACAAACCTACCGAAGGAGAGTTTGCCGATCTTATTGATAGTATGCTTCTGGATGGAGACTTAGCCGCGAGAGCTGGTGCTGAGTTTTCGTATACAGATATTACTACGTTGATCGCAAATAATGCACTGGTTGTAGGACAAAAATATACCCTCTCAGATTACCAAACACGATACTATATTGAAGGTACAAATACTACAAATATTAATAGAGAGGCAGGAAGTCAAGGAGTAGTTTCTGGTTTTGCCTTTTTTGACCCTCCACTTAATGAGGTAAGTAATGGAACAGCGATAGAAGTAGTAAGCTTACCAGAAGGGTATACAGGAGCTATTCAAGTGGGTGATATTGCGGCAGTGACTCAATTTTTTTCAGGTTTTTACATGAAATTTACTAATGGCTTACATGCTGTAGATGGATCTGTTTTTAAATATTCTATCAAGCGTTTTGAAACCATAGATGAAGATGCGGTGATCATAGATGCCAACTCAAAGGTGATGATGAAACCTAATGGTGTTATCAATACAGAAGTGCATAATGGTACTCCGTATATGACAATGACTAGTGAAGAAAATAGTGCCGTTCCTTTTGAAAAAATTGTACTTACAGCCATTTCAGGAAATGCGTTTGCAAAAGAAGCAGAGAGTGCTACGTATCCTGGAGAAGTCTTAGAGTTTGATTTTAATGATGCAGAGATCAAAAATTAAGATGATGTGGTGATAGGACAACGTAAAGGGTTTGTGAAGAGACGTATTTCTGCAGATAGAAGTATAGATGTAAATAAAGACTGGCGTGTACAACGCTACAGACGTTACAAATTGTCTGAGGGAGACTGGGCAAATTATATTCTTCAAAATACGGTGGATAGCTCTTTATACAATGTAGGGGCTAATAATGCTTTTACACTTTCTAATATCAATACAAATGAAGATCACAGATACGTTTTGCCTGCGGTAGAGAATAAGAATTTTTATCAAGATTTTACCACCACAGGTACTGCACCTAATATCTTTTTAGACGGTATCTCAAATGGAGCATCTATTGTGTATGGACAGCGTATGGAAACTTTTACAGATGATGTATATAAAATAGATGTTACCGCGACGCTTACTGATAATGGAAAAGATATTTTCATTTTCCCGCTAGACGATCAAGGAGAGCCTACAGAACGCGTAACACTTTTTAAGGTCAATAAGTTAGAAAACACCATATTTAGAAGTAACAATGGTCAGTATATAGAAGATCAGAAAATTACGGTAAACATTATTGATGGTATTTCGCAATCTAGCTTTATGTCTGGTGGAGTTGTGTTTTCTTCATCACCATTCGAGAGTAGTGGTTTAATCAATATAGTAGCTATAGATAATGTGATAGAATTAGGCAATAAAGGGCGTATCTCTAACTTAACAATGTTAGGAAGTACGTTGCTAACGAACAGTGGTAATATTGAATTCTTAACAATGGGAGGTATGGCTGCAAATGCAACAGGCTTTGGAGTAACGTATGCCGATGTGCGATTTGATGCCGGATGTCAGATTAGAAATACAATGATAGGAGGAAAACGTGTAGATAGACTCTCTTTTAGCAACGTGTATACCAACAAATGCTTATTTGGATATAGTAGAGGGCAATACCTTAAAATTTCCGACAGCATTATGTTTTTAACAGCCTTTAAACAAGCGGGAGATTTTTATACAAACAACCTAAGTATAGATACATCAGATCAAAACATTTCTAAAGGACTTTTTGGATTCTTATATGAAGGTATTCCAAGCGTATCAGGAAAATATATTTTCAATAGTGAAGAGGGGGATCTGGTCTATAGGAAGGCTAATGTGGTTGAAAGTCTAGAAGGAGATGTAGTAGATATAGGAGTATCACTGGGAATAGAATTACTTACTAGAGCAAAATAGAAAACCATGACAACAGAAGAAACAACAAGATTAAATGAGCTTAAAGCAACCCTTCAGAATTGTCCAGAAGGATGTGCTGTAGAGGTGTTAGGATTGCCAACGCTAGAAGAGTTTTTAGCACTATTAATTAAAGAAGAAGAGAATATTTAAACTTACTGAAACTACAGATTGTCAAGGAGATAATCTTATTTTTTCTTGTGATGTTGCAGTATTTTTACAGTGTAGAGTACTACTGTGTTTTGAGACATTAACGTACACTACTCTTCAATTATTACAAACAATTTAAAACAATAATTTATGAATGATTTTATCATAGAGGACGATCTGGAAATAGAGAATGGAGATTTTCATGTAGATGAAGCAAGTCAGCAAAACTTAACACATATTTTGTTAAGTCAGAAAGGAAGCTTTAAAGAATTTCCTGTTCTTGGTGTGGGACTTACTAGATACTTAAATAGCCCAGATTCTACAGCTCGTTTACGTTTAGAAAACGAAATAGACAAGCAATTAATTTACGATAACTTTAATGTTAGAACATTAGATGTTAACGATTTGAAAAACATTAAAATAGATGGGAACTATTAGACCACAACAGAATCAAAATATTCTAGATATAGCCTTACAGGAGTATGGAAGTATAGAGACTGTGTTTGATGTACTAGAAGACAACGATCGATTTGATCTTACAGATGATCTATCTGTATACAATGATCTACAAGTAGGGAGAGAAGCTTTTAAAAAAGATATTGTTGCTTATTATAATGCAAACAGTGTAAAACCAGCAACGAGCTCTACAAGAGAAGAAGAGTTACTATTAGCTGATCTTTCAGGAGTTGATTTTATGATTGTCGAGGAAGATTTCTTTATCTCCTAAATCCTTTCTCTAAGGAGTACAGAATTATAAAATATCTTTTAACTAAAAATAATTAAAAACCTTGATTATAAGCATTTTAAAAATGTTTAGAGGGGAAACTATATTAAAAATTTAAATATGTCAAGAACAATTGCCGAAATACAAACTGAAATTTTGGATGAAAAAGATAGACAATCCGTTTTAGCGGGTCTTACTAATGAATCTAAAACTGCAATATGGAAGTTATGGACTTACATTGTTGCCACAGCTATATGGATACATGAACAAATCGTTGAGAGAAATGCGAGAATATCTCGCCCACATACCTTAGACTGGTATCGTACACAAGCCCTAGATTTTATAGATGGGAGTGATCTTATTTTTAGAGATGGCTTTTTTGAATTTGATACCACAGGATTAAGTGAAAGTCAAATCGAAGACCTTAAAATTGTAAAACATTGCGCTGTTAGTGAAATAGACTTAGAAACCATTATTAATCCTGAAGGAAATTTAACCTTAGATACTGAAATTGATCAGAACAGTAATAGTGTTCAATTATTATCAGATTATTTCCATAATCAAGTAGGGGTCGTTTTTATGAAAGTAGCCAAAGATGAAGGGGGAAACATTGTTGCGCTTAATGCAGATGAGCAAGGGAGGCTGAGAGAATTTATACGTCGCATTAAAGATGCTGGTAATCAGATACAAATCAGTTCTATTCCTGGAGATAAATTAAAACTAGACTTACGAGTGTATGTCGATCCTCTACTTATTTATGTAAATCCAGATAATCCTAATGATGATGATAATGGAATACTAGTATCAAGCGGATCTGTAAAACCAGTTGAAGAAGCTATTACAGAGTATCTAAAAAATATTGAATTTAATGGCGCCTTAGTAAAAACGTTTTTAGTAGATGCGATCCAAGGAACACAAGGAGTAAATATTCCTATTCTGGATAAGATGTTTGCTGGAGGACGTGCCGTTACGTTAAGTAATGATAACCTTATTAATAACGAATTTTATATTCCTAATGCAGGATATTTTAATTTGAGTGAATTAGAATTAAGTATTTCATATTTCCCATATACTTTCTATAGAAATAATCAGAATATATTTTAAACCCAGACACGATGAAAAAATATTTAATCGTAAACTGGAGTAAATTATTACTCTGGTTATTACCGCCAATTTTAAGAAGAAAACGACATTTTAAATGGCTGTTTTCTCTCTTGAAACCTCTGGAGACACTATATGATACAACCCTGTATCAAATGCAACATAATGGACAAATTATTTATTTAGAAAAAGTGCTAAATGAAACGTTCAATAAAGAGGTTGCGTATGATCCTAATTTTACAACGGAAAAAAAGAGAGATGCTAAGTTCATCTATATCGATGAAACTTTACAGCCTAGATTACAATTTCTATATAGGCATGATGAGTATTACTTACATAATGAAGAAGAGCATTTTGATTTACCTGCAGTAGTAAATGGAGAAGTAGAACTTGATGAGTTAGGTTTTCTAGATCCTATAGAGCTATTTACTCATGATGAATTAGAATGCCTTATAAACCCTGATCCTACAGAAGATACCAATGGAGATGGCGTCATTAATATAGAGGACGATTCTAGTTTTTGTATTACAGCTAGAGAGTTGGCTTACAATACATATTTAGCTACAGAAGAAGATTATACGATTGTTAACTACGCTAATTTTAGAATTATGATCCCAGCAAATCTTAATAGTGGAGCTGTGTCAAGTGATTCAATTGGAGTACAAAGAGCTGCTGAGATACAAAGAGTGACTAATGAGGTTTATTTTGAGCCAGATCCTGATCCAATTAAAGCGCTTGCAGATGCGGTAGAAGTAAGAACCCCTAGATTTCATCAAGTGGTTAACTTTTATAAACTCGCAGGAAAAACGTATGAGACATATAAGTATGGTCAAGAAACACCAGATGCTATATCAAATACTGTAACTACTCCTGATCAATCTCAAGTATCAGCTTTATAAGAAGATACATAAGTAACATAGGAAACCTTTAAAAACAATACGCTTTCTAAAAATAGAAGGAGAGGTTTCTAATGCCATAACCTTTATAAAATAAAAGAAACGTATTCATCCTTTTAATAATATAACATGAAAAAAATAAATTTTACAAACGCAGGTGGATTCCCATTAGAACAAGAAACACTAGCAAGATTACAAGCAGCATATAAAGACGAATTATATGAAATGCTTAAGCGAAATTTTGATATTTCAAACGATCAAAATTACCTGATCTCTCAACCAACAGATACCTTAAACGGATGGTTCGTGATAAATGGAACATTACACCTTATGGAACCAGGAGTACTAGCTCCTACAAACTTTATAAAAACATCAGAAACGATTACGAAGTTACGTTTTGGAGATGGTGTGTACCAACCAGCTTATACAGACCATACTGTAGAGTATGTAAGTGGGATTCCTGTAGATTATGATTCAAGTCTTGAAGAATTTGGACTGGCAGATGGTGACATAGCATTGCCTAATGAAAGAAAATTTAGGTATTATAATATTACGAATATAACGACCAATCCTGATAGACTTCTAAGAATAGGTTTTCTTCCTATAGACGGTAGTAAACCTATGGAAGGGGATTTGGATATGGGAGGAAATCAACTGTCAAATCTAGATACATTAGAAACTGCATTGGCAACATTACGAGCTAAGTTTTTCAATTTTGGATTTTCTACAGAAAGAGGAGAGCCAGGACGAGCTCTTGTAGATGAGGAAATAACAATAAGTCCTGCAGGAGATTCTAGACCTGTCAATATAGATAGTACAGCATTACATCTTAACTATAATAGTGATTGGGGAACCACCGTAATAGGAGGTGAGATAAAACTTCCAGAGTTCGCAGAAAATAGTACTTCATTAAGAAAATCACCTCTATTGATAGATTCAAAAGGGAATGTGTGTAAAGGAAGTGCTTCAGAAAATATTCCTCTAGGGCTTATTGCTTTATGGTATAATGTAAATCAGCCTATTCCTCCAGGTTGGCTACTGTGTAATGCCGCAAATGAAGGAGAGGTGGGAAGTATTACTGTACCTAATCTAACGGGGAATCGAGTATCTCCTACTGCAAATGTTGGAGACCTTGTAACAAAAGAAACTAACATAGTAAACTACATTATTTACGTGGGAAGAGATACCCCAACAATTAATGCATTTATTGTAGATCTAGCAAGGGAAAGTAAGAATGTGATAAGAACACTTTCTAGCGGTCAAACCTCTTTTGATGCCACCGCAAATCCATTTGAACTAGAAGTAGCACTTGAAAACCTAACACTGCAAGGGTGGACTCAGGTTTCTGGGCCATCACCTTCTACAATTACAGCGCCAAGTTCAATAAACACTACGGTTACAGGAAGCTTAGTAATAGGTACATACGTGTATCAAGTAACAGGAGTAGATGCATTAGGAGCAGAGTTTACAGATCAGGTAAGCATTAGTATAAGAAGAAGCAATATACCGCCAGTATTTGAATTGATTGAAAATACAACAAGCGGTGTTGATGTAACAAATGATATGGATATAGTAATAACATCAGATCTAATTCTACAAGAAGATACCCCATCTGAATTAGCAGAATCAGCTCAAAATAGAGCATCTCAAGATCAGATTGATACAGATCTAGATCTAGCAAGACAACTTGTACAGAGAAGAACAGCTTTTAGAGTAGGTGTTTCAGATCCAGATGGTAATATTTTTAGTTCAAGTGTAACTGTAGTCGCAAGAATACGCAGAGCTAATGGAACTGAAGAAATCATTCAACCATTACTTTTAGAAGATGTAAGTGATTCAAGTGCTAATAGAGCAAGTGTAGATCAATCGCTAGTAAAGTTCTTTAACTTTAGTATTGTAGGATTAACAGCAACAGATATTCTTGATTTTATAGCGACAGATGAAGACGGAGGAGAAACCGTAAAATCGTATAGCATCATTGTAAATCTAGAGTCAGGTATAAGTCTTTTTCAGACAGGTCCAACACTAACAACAGTTAATGGTGATCTTGCAAAATTCTTCGATGTAAGAATTCAAGGAACACCAAATGCAACAGTGCCTTTAGTTATAGAGGGATTACTTTCAAGTTCAATAGCTAATATAGTTACGGTGACTAATAATGGTGGGACACCAAGTTCATTTAATTTTACAGGTACAGATATAATTTTTAATGTGCTGTTAGATACAACTGGATCGAATATCATTAGAGTACTACACCAGATGACAATTCCACCATTAACGACCATTAATAATGGGTCATTATATTCAGTTAACACGAGAGTTTCATTAGCCAGTAATTCACTCAATGGAGTAAACCTAAGATTTACACATACACTTACAGGTAATCCTATAGACATTATCCCTATTGATGACACTCCTATAGATGACTTTCCAATCGGTGGAGGTGGTGGCGGCTGTTTTGATGTAAACACATACGTGTCACTAGAATCAGGAAGCGCTAAGAAGCTTAAAAATGTTCAAACAGGAGAGATGCTCATAGGGCTTGATTTCCCAAATAGAACAGATGCATCATCAGGAAACTATTTTAATTGGACAGGTAAATTATCAGAAGCTATTGAAACTCCAGTGAGAGTAGTTAATAAGAGAACATTTACCGTAGCAAGTTATTTTGAAATAGTGACTAAAGATGGTCGTGTGCTAAAAGTTACAGGAGATCACCCATTACTTACTTCAAAAGATGGAAGTCAGGTACAATGGTTGCCAGCTCAAAGTGTAAACGAAACCATGTCTTTGGTAGATAAAAAAGGAGATCTTAAAGTAGTACAATCTATTACTTGGATATCAGAACCATTAGAGGTAGCTACTATAGATGTAGAAGATGTAGATAACTATGTAATTGGAGGAATTGTAGCGCATAATAAAGAGATTATCGCAGAAGAAGATGCACCACAACAATAGTTCTAAACTAAATTAAGTCAAGGTATATATGGTTTCTGAATAGCAGAGATTCAGAAACCAGTACCTAGACATCATAAAATAAAATAGATATTGTATGAAAACAAGTATATCAACACTAAAATCTTATTTTGAGAGTGGAGATAGACCCTCTCAAACAGATTTTGAAAATCTTATTGATAGCTTTCTGCACAAGGATGCAGGTGTTGCCATTAAAAGTATAAATCTAAACGGAGATGGAAATTTTGTTTTTACATTTTCTGATAATACAACAGAAATTATAAAGCAACTTCCCGATG
>JBLHOX010000013.1:0-17906 GCA_047623725.1 Dokdonia sp.
CTTCTGCATCAAAAAGCCCTCCTACAGTCATCACCGCTGGTTTGATATCCTGTAAATGCTGTATAAGTCCTCTTGATTGCCAAAATTCATCATAATTAGGATGTTCTTTTAATTGTGTCCAGAATTCATTAGTCTCATCATAATAAGCGTCTAGATTTGATAAAGGCCCTGTTTTTAAGAAGAAATCAAACTGATCATCACTATCTAGTTTTGGAAACTCATACCAAGCTTCTTTTGTAGGCCCTTCTTTCTGATATCCAAATAAAGCGGTGGCTCTCCAATAACTTAACAAATATGCACCATTATGGTGAAAATCATCAAAAAAGAAATCACCGATACACGCTTGTGGCGAACTTGCTTTTAAAGCTGGATGCTCACTCAATAGTGAGTAGGTTGCATAAAATCCTGGGTACGATATTCCCCAAGTTCCTACATTTCCGTTATTGTTGTTTACATTCTTAACAAGCCAATCTATCGTGTCATAGGTATCACTGGCTTCATCTATTTCGTTATCTTTTTTGTTTGGAATATATGCACGCATATTATCATATTTCCCTTCACTCATCCATCGACCACGTACATCTTGATATACCACAATATACCCTTCTTCCATCATATACTTATTAGGTCCGATTTTAGAACGGAACTGATCTTCCCCATACGGACGACAACTGTAAGGGGTACGTTGCATGATAATAGGATAGGTCTTTGACGTATCTTTTGGAGAATAAATAGTGGTATGCAACTTGATGCCATCACGCATCTCGATAACAACTTCTTGTTTATCGTAATTTGCTTTTACATCGTATGTTTCTTGTGTGTACGCTTTCGCGAAAGCAAAAACAAGCAGTACTACTAATAGTTTCTTCATCATAAATTAGTTATTATTAAATCGTGTTATTCCATCTTTAAGCCAAGCCTCATATTCCTGTATATCTGGTGTATATGAAACAGGAGTATTGAGCTCTTTTTCATCATGATCAAGTAAGACATAATAAGGAGCTGCTAGAATACCATAACGTTCTATTTGAAAGTTATTCCACTTATTCCCTACTGTTTTTAAGCGACGCCCTGAAGCACTAACACCTTGTTCATGTTCTGGAAGTAATTCTCTAGAATCTCCATACAGAGATATTAAAACAACATCATTACGCAATAAGTTTAACACCTTAGGATCAGACCATACGCGTTCTTCCATACGTCTACAGTTGATACAAGCATATCCTGTAAAGTCAAGAAGAATGGTTTTATTTTCTTTTTTAGCATAGGCTACTCCTGCATCATAATCTGTAAAAGATAATAAATCATGAGGCCCTAATTCTGCATGTTCTGGAATTTCTTTTTCTGAAGAAACTATAGACGATTTACCCCCCACTCCATACGGAGATTCACTATTTTTCATAGGTGGCGGAAAACCACTAATTAATTTAAGAGGCGCTCCCCATAGCCCTGGAATCATATATATTACAATACTTAACGTCGTTAAACCTAATAAAAGACGACCTACAGAAATATGGCTTAAATCACTATCATGTGGTAATTTTAATTTTCCAAATAAGTATACAGTTAGTCCGATCAAAATAGCAATAATGATGGCTAAAAATACTTCGCGTTCTAAAATATTAGTTTGTGCCACAAGATCTGCATTAGAAAGGAACTTAAATGCTAGTGCAAGTTCTAAAAATCCTAGTACTACTTTTACCGTATTAAGCCATCCTCCAGATTTAGGTAATGAGTTTAACCATCCTGGAAACATAGCAAATAAGGCAAATGGTAATGCGATTGCAGATGAAAAGCCTAGCATACTTATGATAGGAGCAATACCGCCTTTGGTGGCAGATTCTACAAGAGCTGTCCCAACAATAGGGCCTGTACAAGAAAAAGAAACAATGGCGAGTGCCAACGCCATAAAAAAGATGCCTACAAAACCACCGCGATCAGCCTGACTATCTACTTTATTTGCCCAAGATTGTGGTAACATAATCTCAAAAGCGCCTAAAAAGGAAACTGCAAACACCACTAATAATATAAAAAAGGCAATGTTAAAAGGAACACTCGTAGAGACTTCAATGATAGCGGTCTCTCCAAAAATAGCAGTGACGGCAAGTCCTATAACAACATATATTAAAATAATGCTTAGTCCATAAATGATTGCATTTTTTATTCCTTGTGCTCGTGATTTACTTTGCTTTGTAAAAAAGCTGACCGTCATAGGAATCATAGGAAACACACACGGGGTAAATAATGCGGCAAGACCACCTAAAAAAGAAAGGAAAAACAAAAGCCATAAGCCTTCCTTGTCTTTCGCTTCTGGTTTCTTCTCTTTTTCTAAAGAACTAGCTTCAAGTCCGTATTTTTCAAAATCATTGTAATTTTCAAAAACAAGGACTTTATTATTTAGAAGATCATGTACAATGTTAAACTCTTGATTGATGCATACTTCTTTGCACGTTTGATATTTTAAAATTGATTTTACAAAAGGGGTTTTAGGATCTTTAAGAATGATCTTTTGAGATAATCTTCCTGTGTCTTTCCAAAATACCTCATCTACTTCAAAAACATCACTGTACTCTCTATGTGTTGTACTCTCTGCTGCTTTCCCATCTATTGCATAGGTAGCGTTTGTTTCTGGCAAAAACTCAAATCGCAATGGATTTGGCCCGTCTTCTGGAGTAAACTGACTGTATACATGCCAATCTTTTTCAATAACAAGATCATAGTGAAGTATATATTCTGTATCAGATATTTTTTCTATTTCTCCAGACCATTTTACAGGATCATACTTTTTACCACTTCCAAATCCTTGTTGACTACCAAATTCTTCTCCACCTCCAAAATCCTGTGAAAAAGCAAGCGTTGTCGTAAGAATAAATACTCCGAGGAGTGTAAGCATTTTACGCATCATATTGAATATGTTATTTTTAGTAGTTTTTTTGTAGTTGCTTGTGCGCTGTATCTTCTATCTGCTCTTTGTCCCACTATCCAAACAATTCCTTTTTGGTCACATAGTAACCAACTGTTTTCTTTAGCTACCAAAGATAGCTTTTCATCTTTAAAATATTTACTCAACTTCTTTTTACCTTCCATTCCTATTGGGTAAAAATAATCACCTTCTTCCCAACGACGTATCGTCATTGGAAAACTCACTTTTGAAGCATCTACGTATATCTCATTATCTAAGACCGTTGATATCTCATATACCCTATCAAAATGCAAAACACCGTAATCTCCACGATGTTGTTCTATAGTTTTAGAAATTGTATAAGAAGTCGTTTTATTTCCCTGTTCTTTACGATAAGGATACAATTGTAAAGTCGTTCTATCTTTTAGTAAACGATGTGTATCTGAAAAAAGTTGTTTTCCTGATTGTGCATCGAGCAGTTGATATACATCTTCCCACGCTGTAAACCCATACTCTTTATACAAAACGTACAATACCGCTTTAGGGTCTGTATGCTCTTTTATCTTCTCAATATTAAGGCAAATAGCACTAGCTCCCATGATACTATCTAAAGGATAAAAATACCGCTCCTTCAATTCTTTTGTATACGTTTCTAACAAAGAAGCCGATTGCTTTACATGTACCATCGTATCTTTAAAACGTTCTAAAGCATCTGGACGAATCTCTTCTAATGCTGGGATTACATGATGACGCATCGCATTACGCACATACGCATCTGATGCATTGCTACTGTCTTCTCTCCAAGAAATGTGATGTTGTGTGGCGTATTGATGAATTTGCTTTCGCGAAAAAGGCAACAACAGCCTTAGTACATTTCCCGAAATCGCAGGAATTCCCGTAAGTCCTTCTATACCCGTACCACGTGTGGCATTAATCAGAAAAGTTTCTACCGAATCATTCCCATGATGTGCGGTTAAAATATATGCATACGCTTCAGAAGCTACGAGATCTTTAAACCATGCGTATCTCAAATCACGGGCTGCCATTTGTGTGGAGATGGTATGTTTTTTCGCGTAAGCGGATGTATTAAAAGATGTTGAGTAAAAAGGAAGTTCAAATTGCGTAGCGAGTTCTTTTACAAAATGTGCATCTGCATCACTTTCTTCTCCTCGTAACATAAAATTACAATGTGCAATACCGATATCTAATCCAGCTGCCATACACAGATGTACCAAAACAGTACTATCCAGTCCCCCACTTACGGTAGCTAATAACTTAGTATTCTCTTTTAGAAAAGGGAAGTGTTGTTTTACGTGTAACCGAAACGCATCGAGAAGCATACTTCAATTTCTTAAACTCTTCCTTTTAGGGCATTAAACACCCAAGCAATGGCAAAGAAGCCAATACCAACTGCAGCAAAGCCCCAACCAGCAACATCATCATATCTAAAAGCGCCAAGTGCTATAAGAGATAGTCCAACAATTATCATAACAAAAGTAGCCCAAGCGAGTACTGTATTTTTATTCATTCCCATAGTTTCATTTTACGTTGCTATGTAATTGTAAAAACAATTGACTTCACAAAGCATATAAATACAAATATCGGCTAAATTTCATAAATGGAACAAAGAGAAACTATACGATTTTCGTAAATTCGAACAATAATTAGACGGCATTCTCTTTTTTATAAAAAGGAACGCATTTTTTGAAACACTATTCTTAATATACTTAGGATATAAAACAGCTTATTTCTGCAATATGGATTTAAAATTCAATAAAAACGAAGATCATAATAAACTCTTACTCTCTGACTTAAAAAGAAAGCTAGCAAAAGTAAAACTTGGTGGTGGTAAAAAACGTATTGAAAAGCATCATGCTAAGGGAAAACTTACGGCAAGAGAACGCATAGATTACCTTGTTGATGATCCAAAAAAATGTATTGAAATAGGTGCCTTTGCAGGAGAAGGCATGTACGAAGAACATGGCGGTTGTCCTAGCGGAGGTGTTGTGATTAAAATAGGATACGTATCTGGTAAGCAATGTATTGTTGTTGCCAATGATGCGACCGTAAAAGCAGGTGCTTGGTTTCCTATCACAGGAAAGAAAAACCTTCGCGCACAAGAAATCGCTATGGAAAACAAACTACCTATCATTTATCTGGTAGATAGTGCAGGTGTTTATCTTCCTATGCAAGATGAGATTTTTCCTGACAAAGAACACTTTGGACGTATTTTTAGAAATAATGCTGTGATGAGTAGTATGGGAATTACTCAAATTTCTGCTGTGATGGGAAGTTGTGTTGCAGGTGGAGCTTATCTCCCTATTATGAGTGATGAAGCGCTCATTGTAGATAAGACAGGAAGTATTTTTCTAGCGGGAAGTTACCTTGTAAAAGCTGCTATTGGAGAAAGTATAGATAACGAAACCCTTGGAGGTGCCACCACACACTGCGAGATAAGTGGCGTTACAGATTATAAATCAAAAGACGATAAAGATGCACTGGATACCATTAAAAAATTAATGGATAAAATTGGTGACTACACAAAAGCAGGGTATAATCGTAAAGAAGCAGCATTACCAAAAGAAGATCCAGAAGAAATGTTTGGAATCCTTCCTGCTTCAAGAGCAGATCAATATGATATGCGAGAGATTATAAAGCGTATTGTAGATCATTCTGAGTTTGATGAATATAAAGAAGGGTATGGTAGAAGTATCCTTACAGGATATGCACGTATAGATGGTTGGGCTGTAGGTATTGTTGCTAACCAACGTAAACTTGTAAAAACTAAAAAAGGCGAAATGCAATTTGGTGGTGTGATCTATTCTGATAGTGCAGATAAAGCCACGCGTTTTATAGCTAACTGTAATCAAAAGAAAATTCCTTTGGTATTCTTACAGGATGTTACTGGCTTTATGGTAGGAAGTAAGAGTGAGCATGGTGGTATTATAAAAGATGGTGCCAAGATGGTAAATGCGGTGTCTAATAGTGTCGTTCCTAAATTCACCATTATCATTGGTAACTCCTACGGAGCAGGAAACTACGCGATGTGTGGTAAAGCGTATGACCCTCGATTAATTGCTGCATGGCCAAGTGCTGCACTTGCGGTAATGAGTGGAAACTCTGCTGCCAAAGTATTATTGCAAATAGAAACGGCTTCGCTTAAAAAACAAGGAAAAGAAATTACTCCTGAAGTAGAAAAAGAACTTTATGATCGAATTAAAGCGCGTTACGATGAGCAAATCTCTCCGTATTATGCGGCTTCACGTATCTGGACAGATGGTGTGATAGATCCTAGAGATACCAGAAAATGGATTTCTATGGGTATAGAAGCAGCAGATCATGCGCCTATTGAAAAAGCGTTTAATCTAGGAGTTATACAGGTTTGATAAACTATATTTTTAATAAAACAACGACTGTTTTTGTGTTCGCTTTCAAGGAACAGCGTGACGTAGAAGTTTATACTGAGCCTAGTCGAAGTACGAAAGCGGATACATCCATACTAAAACAAGTATTAGTGAGTTTTAATTTAGAAAAGGTTTATATACATTAGCAGTCTATGGTGAAAATGGGAATAACAACGTATATTTTATATATTTTTTCGACAGTTTTTTGTTTTGCACAAACAGATATTCCTAGTGATTATTTTATAAATCCATTAGATATTCCCCTTGTTATGGCGGGAACATTTGGGGAGTTACGTAGTAATCATTTTCACAGTGGTCTCGATATAAAAACCCAACGTAAAGAAGGATTAAACGTGTATGCTTCTGCGGCTGGTTTTGTAAGTCGTATTAAAATATCTCATTACGGCTATGGCAAAGCGATGTACATACAACATCCTAATGGCTATACGACCGTATATGCGCATCTTAAGAAATTTAGCCCAGAAATAGAAGCGTATATCAAAGACAAGCAATATAAGAAAGAACATTATCAAATTGAGATATTCCCAACCTCTGGAACGCTAGCAGTTACACAAGGAGATCTTATTGCATATAGCGGAAATACAGGTGGTAGCGGCGGACCTCATCTTCATTACGAAATACGAGATGCCAATGCCAGACCTATGAATCCGTTTCTGTTTGGTATAGATATTCCCGATCACAAATCACCTAAAATCACAAAAGCATTTGTCTACCCACTGGATGAAAACTCATACGTAAATCGTTCTCAAAATCCTGTAGAACTTAGAATCACTATGCAAAAAGATAGTAGCTTTATTACAGAAAAAGTGAAAGCACAAGGAAATATAGGTTTTGGTATTAGTACCATCGATCAACAAGATGGAGCCAATAATAAAAATGGTATATACCAGATACAAACGACCGTAAATGGAGAAGAAAACTTCTTACTCACTATGGACAAGTTTTCTTTTGCTGAAACACGCTACCTCAACAGAATGATTGATTATGGGCATTTTATCAAGAAAAGAAATCGAGTTCAAAAATTATTTATAGAGAAAAACAATCCGTTGAGTATTTATAAAAACCAAGTAGATAATGGGATCCTATCTATTAGTGATAGTCTTTCGTATCAATACGCAATACAGGTAAAAGATTATGCAGGCAATGTAACGAGTGTAAACATTCCTATCGTAGGTATCATAGATACGCTTTCAAAGCCTAAGGACATTAAGGTAACAGATCATTATGCGTATGCAGACCAACCTTTCTCTTTTGCTGATGGAAAGTTTACGGTATATATTCCTAAAGGTGCCTTGTATGATGATACTTTTCTTGAACTCAACGTAAGTTCTGATTCCATTGGTTTCCATCATCAGGAAACGCCACTTCATAAAAATGCTATTATTAGTTATGATGTCTCGGCATATAGCAAAGAAGACAGAGAAAAAATATACTTAGGAAGATTGAATCGTAAAGGAAACGATATTTATTATAGTAGCTCAAGAATTAAAGATAACACCATCACTACAGCCACAAGGACTTTTGGAAAATATACCATCGGGATGGATAAAACACCGCCCGTAATTACTCCAAAAAATGTGACTAAAGGAAGATGGATGTCTAAGTATCGCTATCTTAAATTTAAGATAGAAGATGCAGATAGTGGTATCAAAAACTATAGAGCTACAGTAAATGGCAAGTTTATTCTCATGGAATATGATTATAAAACAAAAACACTCGTACACGATTTTAATGATTCTATCGTTACTGATACAGAAAACAACTTAAAACTAATCGTCACAGATAATGTAGGAAATAGTGCTACATTTGAGACAACATTTTTTAGAAAAAAATAATCTCTTGAAAAAAAGATACTTCCTACCTGTACTCGCATTCCTCTTTTGCTTTACTGCATATAGTCAAACAGCAACCATAAGAGGTATTGTTTTAGATGAAAATCAAACTCCTGTGCCTGGCACAAATATCTCTTTTGGAAATGATGGAGATATTACAAACAGTAACGGTTTTTATAAAATTGAAATTCCTGCAAACCAAGAAGTCGTTATCACATTCTCTTATGTAGGGTTCAAAAACATAACACAAACATTTAATATATCACCCAACGCTGATATTGAATTTAATCCTGTTCTTAAAACAAGTGTAGCGCAGATAGCAACGGTAACCATTACGTCAAACAGGCGAAGAGAACGTGAACAAGGTATTGTCACTATTTCTCCAGAAGCTATGCGTAAGATTCCTGGTGCACAAGCTGGAGTAGAAAACTTATTAAAGTCCCTTCCTGGGGTTAGTAATAATAACGAACTAAGTACCAACTACAATGTACGTGGAGGAAACTTTGATGATAACCTTGTATATGTAAATGAGATTGAAGTATACCGACCTTTTTTAATACGCTCAGGACAACAAGAAGGATTTAGCTTTGTCAATAGTGATTTAACACAAAGTGTTTCTTTTAGCGCTGGTGGATTTCAAGCAAAGTATGGGGATAAACTAGCGTCTGTGTTAGATATTTCATATAGAAGACCTACAGGGTTTGGAGCCAGTGTTAATGCAAGTCTTTTAGGAGCGACTGCCTCTGTAGAAGGCGTTTCTAAAGATGGAAGGCTTACTGCTATCGCAGGTTTCAGGTATCGTAATAATGGTTTATTGGTGTCATCTAGACAAACGGAGAGTAATATCAATCCGATTTTTGCCGATGCGCAAACATTTATCACCTATAAATTTTCAAATAAATTTCAATTAGATTTCTTAGGTAATATTGCGATCAATGATTATGATTTTGAACCTTTAAATCGTCAAACTAACTTCGGGACACTTGCAGACCCCGTATCTTTATTAATCTTATTTGATGGTCAGGAAGAAGATAAGTATGAGACCTACTTTGGAGCATTAAAAGCAACACACCAGGTAAATGAGAACTTAACGTTAAAGCTTATTGGCTCGGCGTATCAAAGTCAGGAACAAGAGTTTTTTGATATCCTAGCACAATACCGCTTAGGGGTTCCTGATAATAATATAGGAAGTGAAGATCTAGGTGAGGTAGAGTTTACGCAAGCCGCAGGAGGACAATTACGAAGTGCTCGTAACTTACTAGATGCCTTGTTTATAAATCTAGAACATAAAGGAGAATATATAAAAGACGAAGACCAGATAGATTGGGGTATTAAATATACCCATGAAGACATCCGCGATCAATTGCGAGAGTTTGAGATTATTGACTCGGCTGGGTTTTCTATTCGTCCGCAACTTCCAGATTTTGCAAATGATCAGCCTTACAATCCTTTTGACGGTCCTATTGAACCGTTTACAAGCATACGTGCCCGAAATGATGTACAGATAGATCGTGTTTCTGGATATGCTCAATATACCAAACGTACCGATTGGGGTGATAATGAAGTATCTTTTAATGTAGGTGTAAGAGCACACCAATGGACGGTAAGTGGTGAAGGCTTAGAGAGTTCTTCTCAAGCTGTTTTTAGTCCAAGAGCACAGTTTAGCATCAAACCAGAATGGAATCAAGACATGGTCTTTAGACTCTCAGGAGGTGTATATCAACAGCCTCCATTATATAGAGAATTACGTAATGCATTAGGGGAAGTTGTACCTGATGTAAAAGCACAGAAATCTATTCATGCTGTTGTTGGTCAGGATTGGAGTTTCAACATGTGGGGAGGGAAATTTAAACTGGTTAATGAAATATTTTATAAGGACCTCACTGACGTAAATACATTTACACTAGAAAATGTACGTATCCGTTATCGTGCAAATAATAATGCTACAGCGCGTATTTATGGATTTGAATCTCGTCTTAATGGGGAGTTTGTTCCGGGTACAGATAGTTGGATTAGTGTTGGGTTTCTAAGTGCTGAAGAAAATGCAGATAACAGAGGTTTTATTGCTAGACCCACAGATCAACGTTTTAAAGCGGCTTTTCTTTTTCAAGATTATATTCCTAATGTCCCTAGCGCGAGATTATATCTTAATATGGTGTATCAAACAGGATTACCTGGAGGAACGCCTAGCAATGTAGACCCGTATGATTTTGAAGACCTTCCTAGACTACGTGATTTCTTTAGAGCAGATTTAGGTATTTCGTATGTATTTGCAGATGATAAGAAGAAATTTGATAAAGGACATTGGTTACATCCTTTTAAAGAATTAACTGCTGGTTTTGAAATCTATAACATCTTTGATAAACTCAATTCTATCACAAATACGTTTGTACGTGATGCAAATTCTGGACAACAGTTTGCGGTTCCTAATTTCCTGACACCAAGAGTTTTTAACGTGAGAGTAAGTATGAAGTTGTAGTCAATAAAACCTTTTATTAATTTTATAATTATTGATTTAATTTCTTCCCCATTGCAAAGAAATCAAAGTGCTCCTGCCCTATCGTAAAGTTATGGTTTCCTATGAGATCAAATCCATTCTTTTCATAAAACTGGATCGCTCGATCATTACTATGAAGCACGGATAACCAAATATACTCATAGGATAGCGCTCGTGCTTTATCGAGTAATCGTTCCTGTAGTTCAGATCCTATTTTTAAAGACAAGAACTCTTTTAATACATATATTTTCTGGAGTTGACATATAGCCGTAACATCCACAAATTCAGTTGGAGAATCTAACTTGAGCTTTGCATACCCTATTGGTTTTTCATCTACAAAAGCAATCCAAAACACATTAGATAATTTATGTAAACTAGCCGTTATTTTAGGAACAGAAAAGGTAATCTCCACATAGTGGAGTAAGTCTTGTTTATCTGTAAAAAGATGTCCAAAGGTTTCTGAAAAAGTACGCTGTCCTAAAACAGAAATATGAGTTGCGTCATCTACGGTAGCGATACGTATTTCGGCTTTTCTCATATGGGGTGTTATTTATTTTCGCGAAAGCGTGTAGAAAAAAATACCCCAGCTACGCTAGGATATTTTCACTTTCTATATATTCTTTCAAGACGCCAACCACATAGTCGATTTCTTCTTTTGTATTATAAATGGAGAACGAAAATCGCAAACTAGGTTTCTTAAAATCTTCATCATTTAAGACTTCCTTGAGTACGTGAGATCCGCTTGAACTGCCGCTTTGACAAGCACTTCCTTTTGAGCATGCAATGCCTTTCATATCCAATTGAAAAAGGAGTAATATCGCTTTTTCTTCGGAGATAGGAAGACACACATTGAGTAATGTATATGTACTCTTTTTTGGGTCGCTACAATTCCCGTTTAATTTAACTTCAGGAATTTCTGCTTTTAGCCTTTCGGCGAAATATGTTTTAAGCCCTTTTACGTAGGCACTTTCTGATGCTAAGTTTTTGTACGATATTCGTAAGGCTTCATCAAGGCCTACAATATTATGTACGGATTCTGTTCCTGCTCTTAGGCCTCGCTCTTGAGAGCCTCCAAAAATGAGTGGTTTTAAGCCACTGTTCTTACGTACAAAAGCAAATCCAATTCCTTTAGGGCCGTGAAATTTATGAGCTGCCGCAGCTATAAAATCTACAGGAATCTCCTGTAAATCGAGCTCATAATGTCCTACACTTTGCACCATATCAGAATGTACCAATGCTCCATGAAATTTACAAAGGGTTGCAATGGCTTTGATATCTATCATATTGCCAATCTCATTATTGATATGCATGAGACTTACCAATGTTTTTGCATCACTAGCCTTTAATAGTTCTTCTAGATGCTTTTCATCTGGCGTACCACATTCTTTAAGATTCACATATTGCAAATCAATTTTATGGCATGTAGATACTTCTGTAGCTGCATGAAGTACGGCATGATGCTCAATACGAGATGTAATAATACGGGTAACCCCAAGGTCACGCACAGCGCTATTAATCACAAGATTATCTGCTTCTGTACCTCCAGATGTAAATACAATTTCTCCTGCTGAGACATTAAAAAGTTGGGCAATACGCTTACGTGCAGTTTCTATTTGACTTTTAGCCGTACGACCAAAAGCATGGGTAGAGGAAGGATTACCTGGCACGTCTCGCATCACTTCTGTCATGCGATCTACTACTTCTTTACGCATTTGCGTAGTAGCAGCGTTATCAAAATAAATAGAATTCATCAAACGTTGTAGTTTTGTTAAAAAGCAAAAGTAAAGGAAATAAAATAATTTTTGTCATTACTTTGCTGCTTCCTTTCTACTATTTTTGTTTAAAAATTCATTTTAATGAAAAAAATTTTATCTGTGATTGTAGCGATCACTTGTTTTGCCTCTTGTGATGATGGTGATATTATAGTGACTTCATTTGACTTTGAAGAGCAAACGTTAGAGCGTTGTAGCGATTTTGATGCTCAGTTTGTATTCTTTAAAATCAACCCAAATAACAATGAGACCATTGCTTTATCTTTTACTACAAGTGAAGATATTTTTGGCGCGGGTGATGGACAATTAGAAATGAGAAATATTGAAATAGCACTGAACGGAGATGGTAATGTAACGTATAGAAGATTTGATGATAGCGTTACTACTGATTATTTCTGTAATCCTATTCCTCCCGCAACACCTATTGTTGTAGAAGAATTTATAAGTACTGATGGAGATATTACCGTATTTACAGAAGGCACCTATGCAGATAGTGATGGGATCCCTTCAGAAATAGAAGATCCAACAGGAACACTAGATACCGATGGTGATTTGCTACCCAACATTATTGATTTTGATGACGATGGAGATAATATTCCAACGGCACAGGAAGGTGTTTTTTTAAATGATGATGGGACCATTAATACAGAAACAACCCGTGATACAGATGGTGATGGAATCTTTGACTACTTAGATAATGATGATGATGGTGATGGGGTTTTAACTATTAATGAAGACGCAAATATGGATTTAAATCCTGGTAATGATAACTCTGATCCTGATAATGAAATCTTAGATGATTATCTTAATCCTGCTGTTACAACCTCTGTAAATACAGAAACATATAGACTACATACCTATTCTCTTAACGATATTATTATTACGATAAATACCCAAAATTTAGATTTTCGTAATCAAAACGGAGAAGAAGTGATACGTGATATACGTACGGTTATCTTTGGTAATTTTACAGGTGCTCCAGATGCGGTGTTTACAATTACGCCTACGTTCTAGATTATTTACGTTGTGCATTCTGATAGATATATACTTCGGTAGCGCCTGCACCATATTTTTGGTAATCAGCGGTATAAAATTTAATCCCTTCATATCTATTAAAAAGATAGTATAACTCATCTTTGAGTACGCCCTCACCTACCCCATGTATAAATACCATTTTAGGAATACGCTTTGAGATCGCAAAATGTAATTGCCGTTCTGCTGTATCCACTTGTAACGTAAGAATATCATAGTTATTCATATGGGCATAAGACTTTACAAGTTTTTCAATATGTAAATCTACTTCCATCGGAGGGAGGTTACGTTCTTTTGGTTTTATACGTGCTGATTTAGCCTTTATATCTGGTTCTTTTTCAAGTCCGCGCTGTCGGGATACATTTTTAAGTTGCTCCTTGATGGTATCACTTATACAGGGAATAATTTCGCTTTCGCGAAAGCGAACTATAAAACCATCACACGTTTCTATGGTAATATATGGCAGGTCAATACCTGTGATAATACCTTCTAAATCATCATCTAATACTTGAATGGATTGCCCTATTGTAAACTTATTACTCAAAATTGTGTTCTTTAACGGCAAAAATAAACAAACTATCGAAAACCTTAGCCCTAATGAGGTTTTCGCGTAAATAAAAGTTAGTTTTGTTATTTGAGTTTTTAAATTGAACATTATGAAAAACCTACTTTTTGTAGCACTAACTGCCCTAAGTGTTACAGCCAATGCACAGTTATATGTAGAACCTACAGCCACTGATGCATCATTTATATATGTAAATGACACGTATATATATGTTGAAAAAGATGTGGAGCTTGAAACGAATAGCGTCACTGGCATAAATAATATTAATATACCTAGTATATTATTACGTAATCAGGCTCAGTTGTTACAAGGTACATCTACGGGATCTGATGAACTTAATAAGGGTACAGGAATCGTATCTCTATATCAAGAAGGAACCACAAATCAATATGACTATAACTTATGGGCTTCTCCTGTAGGTCTTTCTTATCAATCTACTGGAGCTGTTACCGCTGATGGAAACGGTTTATTTGCATTTAAACCTTCATTTGTTTCTGGAGGGGTAAGTATACCGCAACAAATTTTTTTCGTACCAATTGGAGTAAATGCTGAAACAACAAGTAATCCAGCATTAATTGGGACAGGGTACAATGGAAGTGCTGCTCCTAACCTCTTAAAGATTGCTTCGTTCTGGTTATATGGATATGAAGCTGGTAACTCGACAGCAGATTTTATTACCGTTCAAAATACAGGTACATTACCCGCAGGATTAGGATTTACTATGAAAGGTGTTTCTGGTACCGATATGACAGATGCTGGAGATGGCACTGTAAATAACTTAGGTGTATTGGGAGATGGTCTAGGACAACGTATTGACTTTAGAGGAAGGCCTAATAGTGGTACTATTACTGCTACCGTAGTTCCAGATACACAAACCATAACAGGAAATCCATATCCATCTACTTTAGATTTAAATTATTTTTTATTATTAAATTCAGATTCTGGAACTTTCAATACGACACTCCCTAGCGGAGGCACAGTAAGCTTTACAGGCTCTGATATTACAGATGGGATGGCATATTTTTGGGATAGTGATCCAAACGCACAAACTCATTTTGTAGAAGAATATCAAGGAGGATATGGCGTATATTCTACTATGGGCTTACTAGCAACAGATGGTATGTATGTAGCTGCACAGTACTTAATGTATGATGAAAATGGAGATCCTATAACGGCCTCAGGCCCTGTAGGAGGAGATTATGCTAGAAGATTTTCACCTATAGGTCAAGGTTTTATGGTTGTAGGATCAGACACTCAAGCTTCAGGAGACGATACATTTACTTTTACAAACGACATGAGAATCTTTGTAAAAGAAGGTGCTAGTTCTGAATTTAGAGATAATGAAGAAGCTCAAGACAATGAAGTAGTAGAAGCGGTAGGAGTTGGTACATACTATGAAGATATTAATAACTTCACTCCTTTTTCTCAGTTTAAACTAGGCGTTACTATTAATGACACGTATGGTCGTGAACTTGGAGTTGGTATCCTTGATCATGCAACAATAGGTATCGACAAAGCAATAGACGGTAAAAGTGCTGGTGCACAGCCTACAGATGTTACTTTTTCAATAAATGAACAAGATCAATTTGTAATAAATGCGGTTCCAAATGATGAATATCAAGCATTACAATTATCTATAAACGCAGACACACCTTCTGAGTTTAGATTTAGAGCTAGAGATATAAGAGACTTTAACTATGAAGGTATCTTCTTATTTGATACACTTACAGAAATTTATTATGATATTCAAAATGAGAGTATTCTTATACAATTACCTGCCGGAGAATATCCAAAAAGATTTGAAGTTCGTTTTACTAGAGAAATAGAAGAAGATACTGAGACTACAGAAGAAGAGGAGGAAGAAGAAGAAACTACAGAAGAAGAAGAAGAAGAAGATACTGATTGGGAAGAAGGCACTGATTGGGAAGAAGAAACACTAAGTGTGGATATTCCAGAAAGTATTTTAGAGTCTTTTACAGTCTTTCAAAATAACAGTGCAAATCAATTAGAAATCAGAAATCCTAATAGTATTGCTTTAACAAACGTTATGTTATTTGATATGACTGGGAAACAAATTTTCCTACATCAAAATTTAGGAAATAAAGATGTATATACATTTCCTACAAGCAATCTAAGCACTGGAATATATGTAGTTACTTTTGTTACCGATGGCGGTCTTACAAAGTCTCGTAAAATAAGTGTAACAAATAGATAATAGTTACTCCTATGGAGGAATATATGCTACCATGCCTAAATAAAAAGTATTTAGGATTTGAATGTATGGGTTGTGGATTACAGCGATCTGTATCATTACTATTTAAAGGCGAATTTATTGACGCATTTTATATGTACCCAGGAATCTATCCTTTGATAGGTTTGCTGGGTTTTTTACTTATAAACCAATTTACGACCATAAAGTATGCTAATAAAGCTATTATTTTTTTAGCTATATTAACAGTCTCAACGATCATTATAAGTTTTTTGATCAAAATTTTACACTAATTAACTAACTAACCAAAACACAAATTATGGAACAACAAAAATTACCTAATGGAGTACTAGCAATTATATTAAGTATTGTAGCATTGCTATGTTGTTGTATTGGAGGTATTGGATTTATACCTGCTGGGATTGCATATTTTTTAGCCAGTAAATCTGAAAAAATGGGACTAGAAAACCCAGATCAATATGATAATCATAGCCAAATAAAAACAGCTAAAATTCTTGCGCTAGTCGCACTTATAATTAATGTCCTTTATTTAGTATGGACGATATATCGCGTTGCAACCGTAGGATGGGATGAGATCATGGAGCAATTTAATGAAGCACAAAAACAATTTGGAGCGTAATATTATATTCCAACACACATACATAAAAAAGCGCCTTATTGGCGCTTTTTTCATGAGATCCTTTTTATAAAACTAAATGATTCTTTTCAAGTAAGAATGGTACGCTTTCGCGAAAGCGTATAACAAAAAAACCGCCTTGACATATTGTAAAGGCGGTTCTGTTTATATAAAAAGTAAGGTTACTTTTCAAAAGCTTCTAGTGTTTTTGTAATAATAGCAACACAATCTAGTAATTGCTCTTCGTTCATAACCAGTGGCGGCGCAAAACGAATAATATTTCCGTGGGTAGGTTTTGCTAGTAGTCCATTATCACGTAGTGCCATACAAATATCCCAAGCAGTCGAACTATCTTCTGTATCATTGATTAGAATTGCATTTAATAATCCTCTACCTCTTACAAGGTTTACAATGGTGCTATGTTCTATATACTCATTAATTTTTGCTCTAAAAAGCTCTCCAAGCCTTCTTGCGTTTTGAGCAAGATGTTCATCTCTTACCACTTCTAAAGCTTCTGTAGCAACAGCGCCTGCAATCGGGTTTCCTCCAAAAGTACTTCCGTGTTGTCCTGGCTTTATGACTTCCATAATAGAGTCGTTTGCTAGTACAGCAGATACGGGATAGGCGCCTCCTGAAAGTGCTTTTCCTAAAATCAACACATCTGGTCTTGCATACGTTTCTTGTTGTTCACAATGTGCCTCGCAGTTGCAATTACCACATACCGCTAGTAATGATCCTGTTCTAGCAATTCCTGTTTGAATTTCGTCAGCTATAAATAATACATTATGTTCTGTACACAATGCTTGTGCTTTACGCATATAGTCATCATCTGGTGTAAATACTCCTGCTTCTCCTTGTATTGGTTCTACTAAGAAACCAGCGATGTTTTTGCTAGACTTTAAAGCTTTTTCTAATGCATCTACATCATTGTAAGGGATTTTTGTAAATCCGGGAGTGTACGGTCCAAAGTTTTTACGAGCATCCTCATCATTTGAAAATGAGATGATAGTTGTTGTACGGCCATGGAAGTTATTA